>JANMSA010000760.1:0-1877 GCA_031388865.1 Acidobacteriota bacterium
CCGACGCCGCGGGCGGACTCGATGCCTTGGCGAACGGCACCGCCACTTGCCGACCGACTCCGAGAACTTTATAATAGTGAATATCACTACAATGAGGTTCTCTGATGGACGAAGCAGTTTCGGCGGCTGACGCGAACCGGCGGTTCTCTGAGCTTCTCCGGAAGGTTCGGCACGGGAAACGTGTCGTGGTCACCAGTCATGGCAAGGCTGTGGCGAGAATCGTGCCTATCACCGACGATGACCAGACCACGCACGGCGCGCGAGAAGCGCTCCTGTGTCGCCTCAGGGCTCAGCCTGTGGTCGATGCCGGTCGTTGGACGCGCGACGACCTGTACGAGGACGAACCGTGAACGTCGCGCTCGACACCAATATTCTCGCCTACGCCGAAGGAACCAACGGTGCAGAGAAGCGCGCCCAGGCGCTCGACCTGCTCCTGCGCCTGCCGAACGGTTCGGTCGTCGTGCCGGTGCAGGCCCTCGGTGAGCTGTTCAACGTCCTGGTTCGCAAGGCGAAGCGATCGCCCGCAGCCGCGCGGACCGCCATCATCGCCTGGCGAGACGCCTATCCTGCCAGCGCGACGTCCGCGGCCGTCCTGGTTAACGCCGTCGACCTGTCGACCGATCATCAGATGACCATCTGGGACGCCGTGATGCTCTCGGCGGCCGCGGAAGCGGGTTGCCGCTTGCTGCTCTCCGAAGATCTCCAGGAAGGTTTTACGTGGCGTGGCGTCAGCGTGACAAACCCGTTCGCCTCCGAACGACACGCGCTCCTCGACGCACTGCTCGAGGCGCGTAAGGACTGACATTGGCGCTCAACTTCTTGGGCAGCTCTCCGTCAACCGTGCCTTTTGGTCGCCTTAGGAACGCGGTTTGGCGTAGCGGAGGTACGGCATTAGCGGCGTGACGGCCAATGAGGATTTCTCGCGAGCTGACGCCAACGGTACGGTCGGCGTCTTCAGCAGTTCCACCTCGCTGGTCCACGGGTCAACTGTGATGCGACCGCCCAAGGGCAGAGCCGCAATCTGGTCCACGCTTTCCGCTGAGAGCGCGGGTGAACTTTGTATGAGCTCGGTCAACCGCCGAACTTGTCCCTCGCCACTGGTGTGCTCGCCGATATGCGGCTGGATGAGGTTCTTTAGCTGCCTGGAATTCTGCGCCAACAAACGAAGGAATAGTCCAGCATCCTTGAGCTTGTCCTTGTAGGGCGAGTTTTTCAGCAGTCCAATCACCTGGGCATCCGCCGCTTCTTCGTCGGGTAAGGAGTGACGATATCGAACCGTTGCCACCAGTTCATCGTCCGGCACCATCAGCTTGTCAGCAAACGCAAATTTGGAATCGATCACCCGGTGCCCAAGCGCAATGTGGGCCAGTTCGTGCGCCAGCATCGTGGCCAGGCTCGCTTCGTCGGGCAAAACGTCGATCAGGCCGCGGCTAAGCACTATCGTATGGCCGACCGTGAACGATTCAAGCGGCGACGTCAACAAGACGCGGGCGCGCACGCCTGGGTCGACTGGCAGGTTGTTGGTAATTTGAAGGTTTCTGACAACTGTCTCTAAAACCTTATCGACCTCGCCCGGTGGCGCCAGCAACCCCGCCTTTGAAAGCCGTTCGAGCACGTTCTCTTCAGCTTGTTGATCCCACATTCGCTGGCTCAGCGTCGTTGACAGCTGCTGGGGCTGTTCGGCGTTGTCACTAACTGCGTCGCCAATCTGAATCGTCGTCAACTCCTGCGTTGGCCTCAATCTCGTGTGTTCGTAGCCCCAGAGTCTGACCTGGCTCTTGATCTTGGGACCCTCTCGAGAGTCGTCGCTCTCGAGCTCGGCATAGACATAAGACGGCAGCCACATTCCGGGAAAGACGCTGACGCGCCAGCTGTCG
>JANMSA010000776.1:0-7041 GCA_031388865.1 Acidobacteriota bacterium
GGTCTGGATGAGCAACGGGTGTGCGGACGGGTGGAAAACCGACAACTGACAACCACCGCTGGCAAAATCCACAGCCGGCAACCCGCCGGACCCCCAGGCCGGGAACGACAGCGACGAAATCAGCGCCTCGAATTCGAGTAGACCGTCACGGGGAACTTCAGCCTCCCCACAGGCGTCTCGTAGTACGCGTTCCCGCGCAGCTCGTAGCGCGCGCGCTGCCCGCGAACCACCTCCACGAGCTCGGACCAGAGAGTGCGCACGTTCTGGTAGCCGATGCGCGTCCGGAGCTGCACCGACCCCACGCCGTTCGCGGGAATCCGCAATTCCTGCCGGCTCACACTGTCGAGCACACGGCTGTCGTTGATGAAGAGGTTGAAGTCGAGCTGGTCGAGGCGGAGGCCCACAGAGTTCGGATTGTCCACTTCCAGGTCGAAATCGATGTCGATGGAGGACGCCGAGAGGGGGAGGGCAATCGCCACGTGCGGGGTGATGTTGCGCAGTGAATAACGCGGATTCTCGATATTCAGGGCCTTCTGCACGGCAGAACAGCCCGGGAAGAGAAGCAGCATCGCGGTTCCAAGCAGCAGAGTTTTTCTCATGGCGGGTTCGTACGCTGCAAAAGCGATGTCAGCGCGGCCTGAAGTAGAATTGCCGGCCGTGGTCTGCCGGTTGCAGGTGCTCCGGACGGCCCCGTCGACCCTGTTTTGAGGAGCAAGCCACTTGAGGACCACCGCAGTAGTCGCGGCTTACAACGAGGAAAAAACGATCGCCGAAGTCCTGGCGGCGCTGGCGAACAGCCCTCTGATCGATGAGGTCATCGTCGTCAGTGACGGATCCGACGACCGTACGGTCGAGATCGCCCGAGCCTTCGATGGGGTGCGCACGGTCGCATTGAAGGAAAATCACGGGAAGGGCTTCGCCATGGCCGTGGGCGTCGCCAATGCGACCAACGACACGCTCTTCTTCTGCGACGGCGACATGTACAACGTCACGGAGAAGCACATTGGTGCGCTCATCGAGCCCGTTCTGCGGGGTGAGTGCGACATGAACATCGGTGTGCGCGACCGCGGCCCGGTGAAGAACTTCTTCCACCTGAAGGTGAAGTGCGGCCCCGTGCTGTCGGGTATCCGGGTGATGCGCCGCGCGGTGTTCGAGACCGTGCCCGTGCAATACCAGTCTCACTACAAGATCGAGGCTGCTCTCAACTGCTTCTGCGCCGGCGCCGGGTACCGTCAGCAACAGACGGTCATCTACGGTCTCAACCATGTCGTGAAAGAATCAAAGATGGGTCTGAGCGATGGGTTACAGGCGCGCTGGCGCATGTCCCGCGAAGTAGTGCTGGTGCTCTTCGATCTCTACGTGTTCCAGACCTGGCGCTGGACCGAGCCCGCCGAACTGCCGGTCGCGGAGTACGATCTGTTCGAGTGACCTTTTCAGCTCGCAGCTCTTCTCTAGCTCGCAGCTGGCAGCTCGCAGCTCTCAGGAGAAACGTGAGAAGCGCAGCTCTTTTTAGCTCGCAGCTGGCAGCTCGCAGCTCTCAGGAGAGACGTGAGAAGCGCAGCTCGCCCCAAAGCCGCGGGGCTGGGCGGCGGTCTCCTGCGAGCTGCGAGCTGCGAGCTGCGAGCTAAACAAGGCAGGAGCCGAAAAATGATCGACCGCATTTCGCCGACTCTGGAGCCCGACCAAACGGTGCTGCTCCATCAGGTCTGGCAACACCTCCTCTTTCTTCACTGGGAGGTGCCGGTCGCTGAGTTGCAGGCGCTCCTTCCGTCGCGGCTCACGGTCGACACCTTCGACGGGAAGGCGTACGTGGGGCTGGTGCCGTTCACGCTCAGCGGAGTGCGTGCCGTGGGCACGCCACCTCTGCCCTGGATCTCCCACTTTCACGAGGTGAACGTGCGTACGTACGTGCATCTCAAGGGCAGCGATCCCGGCGTCTGGTTTTTCAGTCTGGATGCCTCGAGTAAAGTCGCTGTCGCCGCCGCGCGAGCTGCTTACAAGCTCGCGTATTTCGACGCGGAGATCAGCCTCCGCGCAGGTGCCGGGGCGATCCCCACGATCGATTTCGAAAGCCGCCGGACCGACACGCGGGGAGCCCTTCCGGCGGATGCAAAGATCCGCTACAGCCCTGTCGAAGGTCCGGTCACGCACGCCGCGCCGGGGACGCTCGAGCATTTCCTGATGGAGCGCTACATCCTCTATACGCAGGACGCCGGGCACGAGCTCTATCGAGCGCGCATTCATCATCAGCCATATCCAATTCAGCGAGCCGACGTTCCTCTGCTGGACGAGACCCTGGTCTGGGCCGCCGGCCTTCGGCGGCCGGGCGGAGCAGCGCTGCGCCACTATGCCTCGGCCGTGAGTGTGAAGGTGTATCCGCTGGAGAGGGCGTAGGCCGGCACGGCCGGCAGCGCTGGTTGCTCCGCCACCGCGACGCACGTAGCCTGTGGAGCGGTTACTGCCGAGGAACTCCCATCACGCATGGTCCGCTCCGAAATTTTTCAACCGCGAGGTCCCTTGCAGGGTACGAGGCTTTGTTGTCCATTCCTTCCCCCCGTAATCTCCGCTCCTCCGTGCGCCGGCAGCATGATGCGCTGATCGACCTGGCGCGGTGCCCCTCATTGCACGCAGGCCACCTCGGCGTCGCCTTGCGCGACATCGCCGAGGCGGCTGCAGAGACGCTGGAGGTCGAGCGCATCGGAGTCTGGTTCTACACGACCGACCGGCGGGCAATCCGCTGCGCGGAGCTGTACGAGCGCACGCTGGCCCGCCACTCCGCCGGTGGCGAGCTCACGGCGCAGAACTTTCCGGCTTACTTCAAAGCCCTGGAGGGCGAGCGCACCATCAACGCGTCCGACGTGCGCGGCGACGCGCGCACCAGCGCTTTCACGGAGAGCTACCTGGACGTCCACGGCATCACCTCGCTGATCGACGCTCCGATCCGTCGCCTCGGACAGGTAGCGGGTGTGATCTGCTTCGAGAGCACGGGCGCGTTGCGGACGTGGTCCGCGGAAGAAGAACATTTCGCGAGCTCGATCGCGGACCTCGTGGCGATGGCCATCGACGCGAGCGAGCGATCGCAGTCGCAGCAGGCGCTGCGCCATCGCCTGGAGTTCGAGAAGCTCATCGCCACGATCTCCACCCGCTTCGCCAACGCCGCGGACGAAGAGATCGACGGCGCGATGAGAGAGGCACTGGCCGACATTGGCGGTTTCACCGGCGCCGAGCGCTGTCACACGATTCTCCTTACGGACGATGGTCTGTTCGGACGGATGAAGCACGAGTGGACCGCATCCGGTTTCGACCTCCGCAGCGAAGCGTACGGCGACCTTCCCGTCTCCTCCTTTCCCTGGTTCATCGACCGGATGGAGCAGGGATATCCGGTCTCATTCGAAACGCTCGACGACATTCCGCCACAAGCCGTCGAGGAGCGCCGCCTCTTCGAGCGTTACGGTCTGCGCAGCGCGTTGTTCGTTCCGATGCTCCTCAAGAAGCGTTTCGTTGGATCCGTGGGCTGCAGCATGCTCACGCGCGAAGAGCGCTGGAGCGAGGAGATGCTGGCCCTGCTGCGTTTCACGGGCGAGATCTTCGTTTCCGTGCTGGAGCGGCGGCGAACGTACCTCGCACTCAGCGAGAGCGAGCGGCGGCACCGCCTCCTCTTCGAGCGCAACCTCGCCGGGCTCTACCGCGTCACCGTCGACGGCCGCCTTCTGGAGTGCAATGGAGCCATGGCGCGGATGCTCGGCTATGGCTCGCGCGAGGAGCTGCTCGCGGTGAACGCGCTCGATCTCTACTTCACCTCCGCCGAACGCGAAGACTTCCTCGACCGCGTCCGGCGCGCGGGAGGTGTGCGCACGATCGAAGTCTGTCTGCGGCGGAAGGACGGCGGCCGGATCTGGGTGCTGGAGAGCGTGCACATGCTTGGCGATGTTCTGGAGGGGACGATCGTCGACATCACCGACCGCAAGCTCGCCCACATGGCGCTGCACGACAGCGAGGCCCGCTACCGGCTCATGGCGGAGAACTCGACGGACCTCATCGCCCGTACCACTCCAGACGGTCGCCTGCTGTACGCGTCCGATGCCATGCGCAATCTGCTGGGCTACGAGCCTGCGGAGATGGTGGGCACGCACATCCGCGATGTGATCCACCCGGATGACCGCCCGGCGTTGCGCATGATCGACCTCGACCCGACCGGCAACACGTTCAGCTATCGGGCGATGCGCAAAGATGGGTCGACGGTCTGGTTCGAATCGACCAGCAGGGCCATTCTCGACGGCGCGGGAGCCGTTTCCGAAATCATCTCCGTGTCTCGCGACATCAGCGAGCGCAGGCAGGCCGAGGAGCAGATCGAGTATCAGGCGTACCACGACTCGGTCACCGGATTGCCGAACCGGCTGCTCTTCCTTGACCGGCTGACCATCGCCCTGGCGCATGCGAAGCGGCAGCACACGTCCCTGGTCGTGATGTTCCTCGACATCGATCGCTTCAAGATCGTCAACGACACTCTCGGCCACAGCCTGGGCGACGACATGCTGCGCGTGATCGCCGAGCGGATCCGCTCGGTGCTCCGCGAAGGCGACACCATCGCCCGCATGGGAGGCGACGAGTTCACGGTCCTCTTGAGCGACCTGGAGCATGCCGAAGACGCCGCCAAGATTGCCCAGCAGCTACTCGAGGCGGTCGCGCAACCGGTGCGCGCGGAAGGCCACCAGCTGTACGTCACGACCAGCATCGGCATCGCCATGCATCCCGGCGACGGCGACACCGCGGAACTGCTGCTCAAGAATGCCGACACGGCCATGTATCGGGCCAAAGAGCTCGGCCGCAATGGCTATCAACTCTGCACGCCTGCGATGAATGCGCGCGCGGCCGAGCGCCTTTCGATCGAGAGCGAGCTGCGGCGGGCCATCGAGCGCGACGAGCTCGTGCTTCACTACCAGCCGCTCGTGGAGCTCGACACGCGGCGCATCGCCGGCATGGAGGCGCTGCTGCGCTGGAACCGTCCGGGACATGGAATCGTGCTGCCGGCAACGTTCATCGGGATTGCGGAAGAGACACGGATGATCCTTCCGATCGGAGAGTGGGTGCTGCGCGAGGCCTGCCGCCAGGCGCAGAAATGGGAGTCACGGCGCATCTCGGTAAACCTCTCCCCGCTGCAGTTCCAGCAGTCCGACCTCTGCGACGTGGTGTCGCGCGCGCTCGCCGAGACTGGGCTCGATCCGCACTCGCTCGAGCTGGAGATCACCGAGAGCACGGCCATGCTCAACACCGCACGCACGATCAACACCCTCACGCAGCTCCGCGACCTCGGCGTGCGCATCGCCATCGATGACTTCGGCACGGGCCACTCCGCGCTGAGCTATCTGCGCCGCTTCCCCATCGACCGGGTGAAGATCGACCGCGAGTTCGTGCAGGAGATCGACCAGAGCCGCAGCAACCGGGCCATCGTTTCCGCCATCGTGACCATGTCTCACGGCCTCGACCTCAGCGTGACCGCAGAAGGGGTGGAGACCGAGGAGCAGGTGGACTTTCTTCGCGAACAAAAGTGCGAGGAAGTGCAGGGCTTCCTCTTCGGCCGGCCCATGCCGCTGTAGTCAGGCCGTTGCTGGTTGCTGGCCGGTCGTTGCTGGTTGCTGGTTGCTAAGTTACTGGTGGTTACTGGTTACTGGTTGCTGGTTGGTTACTGGTTACTGGTTGCTGGTTGCTGGCTACTGGTTACTGGTTACTGATTACTGGTTGCAAGGTGGTGGCCGCTGGAGGCGGCCCGTACGGTAGCCGGTGGTGCGAGCAGAGCGAGCGACCACCGGTCAGCACCCCGTGGATGATTTTCGACCCCGGCAGGGGTCGCGGACTAGCTGGCGACGCACTGCCGGGTGCTGACCGGTACGCGACCCCTGCCGGGGTCGGTTCCTTTGCCACACTTGCAATCCGGTGGTCGCTCGCTTTGCTCGCACCACCGGCTACCGTACGCGCCGCCTTCAGCGGCAGTTCTAGCCGCGCAGACTCCTGGACGCGGCGCCTGAATGGGATGATTAGCGAAAGTCCGCGTGCCGCAGTTGCGCGAAAAACCGCCAGTAACCAGCAACCCGCAACCCGCAACCAGTACCCAGCAACCAGCAACGGCAGAGGCCCCCGCCTCACTCCCGCCACATCGCGCGTATCACAAAGCGCGATTCCGGACACCCTGTTTGACGAACCGCGCCTTAGACTGCACGCCAATATGAAACGAAGCGTCGTCGTCCTCGCAGCTCTCCTGCTCTCCTTCTCAGCGTCTGCGGCGAATACTCTGCGCATCGTGAGCGCGGGACCGGTAGGGGAGACGGCGACTCTCGCCGAGGCGAACGAGATTCGCGTCGTGTTTTCCGAGCCGATGATCACTCTCGGACGACCGCAGACCGAGACCGCGCCCTTCTTCGGAATCGAGCCGCCGGTGCAAGGGAAGTTCCGCTGGTCCGGGACGACCACGCTGCTCTTCACTCCCGACAAGCAGCTCCCCTTCGCCACTCCGTACACAGTCACGATCGACAACAAGACCGTGAAGTCGGTTGCGGGAAACACCCTGGATCAGCCGTATGGATGGACGTTCTCGACGCCGGCGATTCAGTTGCGCAGTACCGACTGGTATCGCAAAGCGAACGGCGCGATCGTCATCGGCCTGCGCTTCAACCAGCCCGTCGACGCGCAGGTGCTGGTGCCGCACCTGAAGTTGCGCACAGCGAAACACGCCATTCAGCTTCCATCGGTTCCGCAGGGCGAGCCGGCGTTTGAGGCGAGGAAGCTCGTGGCTCAGGCAGCCGCGCAGTCGGACGCACTGCTCGTGCTGGTGTTCCTGGCGACGGAATGGGACAGGAAGCGTTTCGTGCCGGGAAAGGATTTAGTCGTCCTCGAGACCAAACCCGGAATCGTCCCGGACACGAATATCGAGGTGCTGATCGACGAGAAGATCGCCCGATCCGCCCGCCACTCGCGGGCCGGGCGCACGCAGTCGTTCGTCATCGAGCTCGAGCCGACATTCTTCGTCAGCGGCCTCGATTGCTA
>JANMSA010000447.1:0-2403 GCA_031388865.1 Acidobacteriota bacterium
CGGCGGGCTGAGAGCCCACCGCTCCACCGAAAAGGCGCCGGGGCTTACTCATGGATTTCCTGTGAGACTGCGAACCTATGAGACTCTGAACCTGTGAGCCTGAGGACACCGTGAGTCGAAGCGCGCGCTGGCTGTTGCTCCTCCTCGCCCTCGCGGCCGCCGCCTGCGGGAAAGAGCAGGTCCAGCAGCCGCTGGAAGGCGCGCCGGTGATTCTCATCTCCATCGATACGCTCCGTGCCGATCGTCTTCCGGCGTACGGCTACACGAAGGTTGCTACGCCCAATATCGACGCACTCCGCGGCGACGGAATCCTCTTCGAGAATGCCTACTCACATTGCCCGATGACCCTGCCGTCGCACGTCTCGATGCTCACCGGCCTTCTTCCCACCGAGCACGAGGTCAGAAACAATCTCGGCTACCGCTTCGACTCCACTCGCTACACCACACTCCCTCAACTGCTCGCACAGCGCGGCTACGCGACTGGCGCCGCGGTCTCCTCTTACGTACTGAGGGCGGACACCGGACTCGGGGCCGCGTTCGACTTCTACGATGACGCCATCCCCGTCGCGACGGCGGGAGCTGCAAGCCAGCATCAGCGCGCCGGCACGGCCACGCTCGAGGCGGCGAAGCAATGGATCGGGCAACAGACGGCTCGCCCGTTCTTCTTCCTGTTTCACCTCTATGAACCGCACGCTCCATACACAGCGCCCGAGCCGTTTCGCACCCGCTATCGCGACGAGCCTTACGATGGCGAAGTCGCCGCAGCAGACGCGATCACCGGCGACTTCATCACCTATCTCAAAGAGATCGGGATCTATGAGCGCGCCGTGATCATCCTCACCTCCGATCACGGCGAAGGCTTGTGGGATCACGGCGAGGATCAGCACGGAATCCTGCTCTACCGCGAGGCGCTGCAGGTTCCCCTGATCGTGAAGCTGCCGAAGGGCGCGCGCGCAGGGAGCACCACGGGAAGACCGGTCGCACTGATCGACATCATGCCGACCGTGGCCAGGCTCGCCGGCGCGAAGCCGGGTGCTTCCGGAAAGGGGATCGATCTCCTCGCGGAGACCGCGCCCACGCCGCGACGCATCTACAGCGAGACGTTCTACCCGCGCATTCACCTCGGCTGGAGCGAGCTCCGTTCGCTGACGGACGAGCGCCATCAGTTCATCCAGGCTCCTCGCGCGGAGCTGTACGACATCATCGCGGATCCTCACCAGAAGAAAGACGTCGCCGCCGCCGAGCGCCGCGTGGTTGCGTCGATGCGTACCGAGCTCGCAACGTATCCTGCAGGAATCCAGGAGTTGCAGTCGATTGATCCCGAAGACGCCGCGAAGCTTTCCGCGCTCGGCTACCTCGGCAGCGTGCAATCCGCGGCCACGAATCAGCCTCTGCCGAATCCGCGCGACATGCTGCCGTATCTCGAGAGGATCAAGGCGGGATTCAAGCTTGCGGATGAACGCCGCCTCGGAGAAGCCGTGATCGTCCTGCGCGGGCTCGTGAAAGAGAACCCCGGCCTGCGGGACGTGTGGGACAAGCTCGGGGAAGTGCTGACGGAGATGGGCGAGTACGAGGAAGCCATCCGTGTCTATCGCGAAGCGATGAGCCGTACGCAACGGTTCTCGCCGGAGATGGCGCTGGCACTTGGCGAGGCGTACCTGAAGACGAATCAACCGCAGGAAGCGGCGCGCTACGCGGACCTGGCGCTAAAGAGCCTTCCCTCTCCTGCTCACGCGCTGCTCGCACGTGTGGCCATGGAAGGCCGCGATTTCCGTTCCGCCGAACGAGAGGTTTCACTGGCCATCGGAGATCGCGATCCCCAGCCGTCGACGCTGCTTCTGCTGGCCGACGTGAAGCGCGCAGCAGGAGATCTGCCGGGCGCGTTGACGGCCACCGACCGGGCGGCGCAACGAGCGAAGAAACTGCAAGTGCCCGCGCTTTACCGGCTGGACTTTCTGCGCGGGGACATCCTCGCGCGAATGGACCGCCCCGCGGAATCGGCGGATGCCTATCGCCGCGAGATCGCGAACTTTCCTCAGAATACGCAGGCGTATGCGAATCTGGCCATCGTCTACTTCATCGAAGGGCGTCGCGCAGACGTCGATCGTCTCCTCGAAAAGATGGTCGCTGCGAATCCGCATCCCGGTGCGTTTGCGCTCGCAGCTCGGACGATGGAGACGCTGGAGGAGAAAGACGCCGCCGCGAGATGGCGAAGGCGCAGCCCGCGCGATTGAAACGTTCGGCACTCCGTTACCGGGGCGCCTGTTTTCCTGCGCCCCTGCCGGGGCGCGAAGGATGGGCAAACGCGCAACCGGTAACGGAGTGCCGAACGTTTCAATCGCGCGGGCTGCGCCTTCGCCATCTCGCGGCGGCGTCTTTCTCCTCCAGCGTCTCCATCGTCCG
>JANMSA010000784.1:0-4359 GCA_031388865.1 Acidobacteriota bacterium
GTTGAACGAACCTCTTGTGTACCGGTTATCCCGCCAGGGGTAGCGCCGGGTAGCTACGTTCGGAAGTGAGAAACGCTGAATGCATCTAAGCGTGAAACACTCCCCAAGATGAGATTTCCCAGACCGCAAGGTCTCTAAAGGGTCCTGGAAGATTACCAGGCTAATAGGCTGGGTGTGGAAGCACAGCGATGTGTGGAGCTAACCAGTACTAATCACCCGTGAGGCTTGACCATTAATTCTTTTAGCGCGCGCTGCGCTCGTGTAAGTGGAACGAAGAAACTACCGTTTGCAGGACATTCAATTGGGCCTCGACCTGAAGGTCGAGGTTTACAGGTAGCTTCCGCCTTGAGGCGGAAGGCGCTCTTTGAAATTGTCTGGGACGATCGACGCCACCGCGCGGTATGCGCGCGCTCGACGGCGAACCCCAGGCAGCACAAATCGAACATCCCCCAAGGATGTTCAATCGGTTTCCCGGTGGTCATAGGAGCAGGGTCACACCCGTTCCCATTCCGAACACGGAAGTTAAGCTTGCTACCGCCGATGGTACTGCGTGGGTAACTGCGTGGGAGAGTAGGTCACTGCCGGGATTATTTTACTGAGAAGAGCCCGTCGCTTCGGCGACGGGCTTTTTTTGTCCCCTCCGCAACAACGTCCACAACCGCCCACCTCCCAGAGATCTGGGTTCTGGGTTCTAGGTTCCCACGTTCTATCGTATGCTGCCCTCCGTGCACCAGGGTTGGTCGGCGCGACGCTCGCTCGCCTGGGGCCTCGATGCCCTGATCGCGGTCTATAGCCTCGTCCTGCTCGTGTCGATCCTCACCGAGCTCGATCTGGGACCGATCACCCCCGACCGTCTGGAAAAACCCATCCTGGTCCTCCTCATCGCCGTGCCGATCCGGATCGCGATCGGCGGACGATCGTGGCTGATCGGAGTTGAGCGCTTCACCCCCGTCCTCGCCGCCCTCCGCGCCCGCGCCGTCGAACGGGTTCCCGCCGCCGTGCGGGACGTGCTCCTCGTCGTCATCGCCACCCGCCTGGCGACGTTCGCGATCGCGTTCGTCGCCAACCTGCAGTTTCCGGCGCAAAAGACCCGCGACTGGGAGATGCCGTTCGAGTACCGCCGCTTCGCCGAGATCTTTGCCGCGTGGGACTCGGGCTGGTACTTCGACATCGCCAAGCGCGGCTACTACTTCCATGAGAGCCAGCAGAGCAGCGTGGCCTTCTTCCCGCTCTATCCGATGCTGATGCGGGCCGTGGCCTGGCCCTTCGGCGGAACGGATCGGGCCATCTGGCTGGCGGGCATCGGGATTTCATGGGCGGCGTTCGTGCTGGCGCTGATCGTCTTGCACCGCTTCACCGAGCGCGTCTTCGGCAGCCGTGAAGCCGCGCGGCGCGCCGTCATTTACCTCGCGATCTTTCCGTTCGCGATGTTCTTCACCCGGGTCTACACCGAGTCGGTCTTCCTGCTCACCACGGTTCTGGCCATCAGCCGCGCCTACGATCGGCGCTGGGTGCAGGCCGGACTCTGGGGCGCGCTGGCCACGCTCTGCCGGCCCAATGGCATTCTCATCGGGCTGCCGCTGGCGTTGATGGCGCTCGATCTCCAAGGCAAGCCGCTGCTGCGGACGCTGGCCGGCCGTGCCGCAGCTTTGCTCCCGGTGCCGCTCGCGCTCGCCGGCTACAGTTTCTACGTCTACACGCTGTCCGGTGACCCGCTGGGCTGGCTCTCGGCGCAGGCCAACTGGAACAACACCATCGGCAATCCCCCGTGGCGGCCCCTGCTGACGATCATCGGACAGCTCGTCAAACATGGCTGGTACGACTATTTCTTCGTCGCGGCGCATGCGCCGTTCCGGCTGTTCCACGCGTTGACGGGGCTGCTGTTCCTGGTCCTGGTACCGGCGATCTTCAAGCGTCTCGGGCTGGCGATGGGGGCGTATGTGCTCGTCAGCCTCCTCGTCCCGTTGAGCGCGAGCGTGCTGGAGGGGATTGGACGCTACTCCGCGGTGCTCTTCCCCGCGTTCATGCTCGCCGGCACGATCAAGTCGCAGCGCGCGCACGAAATCATCCTGATCGTGCTGTCGCACTTCCACGCGCTGTTCATCTGCCTGTTCGTGACCCTGCGACCGATTTACTGAGGTCTGAGAATGACCACGCGCGCGGCCGACTCCGGCGAGCTCTCGATCGGGATCCCTTCCATCAGCGTCGCGCCGGTGGCGCGGCCGAGGACCTCTCCCTTTGGGGTGGTGACGAGATAGACCGTGTCGGGCGCCAGCCGCCGCGGCTGGAGCACGACGGCGGGTATCGCGCCGTCGTTCTGGAACGCGAAGAGGATGACTGCCCCCGTGGCCGCGTCCAGATGCTGAAGGCCGTCCCAGGCCGGACCGTTGTCGGGCGCGGCCTGCTCGGTCAGTAGCGTGCCGCTGGCGTTGCGGGTGATCTCACGCAGCGTCTTGTAGAGGCGGATTTCATCGGCGAGCTGGTCGCGATCCGACTCGGTCAGATGATGTGAGCGATACGTCAACCCGAGGATGCCGGGCATCCGGCTGCGCAGGATGAGCCCGAGGTCCTGGGCGTCGACGAGCGGCTCGTCGTCGTTCATCACGAACGACAGCAGGTACGCCGGCGGGAACCAGGTCATCAACCCCTCGAGGTTGTGCCGCACGTGCACGGCCGGACTCGTGCGGTCGTCCATCCATCCGGTGTCGGTATAGCGCAGCATCCCGAAGTCGACGCGGTTGCCCCCCTGCGAACAGTTCTCGATCTGGAGCGCCGGGTACCGCTTGCGGAGTGTGGCGAGCACGTCGTAGAGCCCCTTCACGTGGGAGAAGTTGCCGTCGGTGGCGCCATGCCCGTGCCCGCTGCGGTTGCAGTTCACCCACATGTTGTTGTCCCACTTCAGATAATCGGGTTGGACCTCGTCGATCAGATCGATGAGCCGTTCGATCACCCACTGGCGGGCCGCCGGGCTGGTGAGGCAGATCTGCCGCGCGGTCGGAGATCCGAATTGTCCGTTGTTCGAGGCGAGCCATGCCTGCTGGGCGAGTTGCGGCCGGCCGACCGTGGTCAGCGCCACGCGCTCGGGCTCGACCCAGATCCCGAACTGCATGCCGAGCGTGTGCGCGTACTCGCGGAGCGCGCCGAGGCCGTCGGGAAAGCGGCGGCGGTCGGTCTCCCACGATCCGAGACCCGGCTCGAAGTCGCTGCCGCTGCCGGCACCGAGGTACCAACCGGCGTCCACGACGAACAGCTCGATGCCGACGCTCGCGGCCCCGGCCATTTCCTCCATCATGCTGTCCTGATCCAGCTGCGTCCCGTACGAGAACCACGTGTTGTCGGTCACCAGCGGCTGGAACGGCCGGCCGCCGCGCAGGCCCTGGATCACGAACTCGTGCAGCGCGGCCGAGATCTCGCCGCGCCCGCCCGGGGTGAAGCCGAAAAACCCGTGCGGGGTCTCGAGCGGGTGATCAGTGTCGACCCGGATCGACACCCCGGGTATGCCCGCCGTGACGCGTCCCTGCCGGTTGGCGAGCCCCTGCACGAGGATCTGCCACGAGCCCGACCACATCACGCCCCCGAAGAATTCGTCCTGCTGGAGGTCCGCGCCGATCATCGGCAGAAAAGTCTCGGTCGAGCGATTCGCCTCGTGGAGGTTCAGTTCATCGCCCACTTCGAGCCGCGCGGTCTGCAGCGAGAAAGCGTCGTCGACCTGTAGCCCGGCCGCGTCGCCGCGAAGACCGAACTGGTAGTGCAGCACACCTGCCGGCACCGCCATCTGCCAGATATTGAGGTTGGAGACGGTGACCGCCGTCGGTCCGGTCGCCCGGAACGTCGTCCACACTTCGATGGCCGGCGATCCGCGGTAGCACGCGTAGGTGCGAACCGCCACCACGGGCGCGCGCTGCGATCGGAAGGTAAAGGCGATCCGCGTGCCCGTCTCGGTGTCGGCGGCGGACACGTCCTGGAGGACCCAGCCGCCTGAGGACGACCCGAGCGCGGCCGTCGTCCCGTTGATGGTGGCGGTGCTGTCGGGTCCGGCCGCGTGGCCGAGAGACCGTCCCGTTTGCGGATTGATGACCTCCTGCAGCACGAGTCCCGCCGACGTCAGGCGGAACGTGGCCTCGACCTGGTCGCTCGCCATCGTCCAGGTGTTCTCCTGGGAGGAGACAGCCGACGTCAGGGAGGCGAACACTGCGACGATCAGGAGGAGGCGTGCGGACATGCGACGGTGGGCCTGCCGCAGTATACTGACGCCGAACACGATTTGTTTCATGCCCCGATTGCACAACCTGTCCCGCGTCGTTCTCGCCGCCCTGGGGGCGATCGCTGCGGCCGCCGCTCCGGCGGCAGCCCAGGCGC
>JANMSA010000451.1:0-3022 GCA_031388865.1 Acidobacteriota bacterium
GAGTCGAGGGACCTGGGCGGGAGGGGCATCAAGAGCTCGAGCATGTCGCCCCGCCCCACACAGGTCCCTCGACTCACGCTCGGGATGACACGTTTGTCGTTTGCCCGAGGGTTCCCCCTCATCCGCCTTCGGCACCTTCTCCCCCGTGCGCGGGGGAGAAGGCTCTCAAGGGGAAGTGCGGCGCGGCTCGGACGTTTTCGCCTCTCGGGATGAACAACGATCGAGAGCCTTCTCCCCTCCGCAGAGGGGAGAAGGTGCCCGAAGGGCGGATGAGGGGTCTTCTCGTGCCCATGCACCAAGCTCCAGCCGTCTGCGGACCGCGCGTCATCACCATTTCCACGGCAGCCTCCTGCCGTTGGACCGCTCGGGATGACAGGTTCACTGAGATGACAGTCGTTCATCGCAGCCCGAAGATCTTCCGGATGGTCCTGCGCAGCGATTCCCGTTCCTGCGGCTCCGCGTCCGTCGCGTCCTTCAACTGCAGGATGGGGTAGTGCAGGATCTTGTTCACGAGCTGGGACGAGAACATCTCGATGGCCTCGCGCTGCTCGGGCGTCATCGGCCCGACTTTGCGCAGGCACTTGTCGAGCTCCGCCGCACGAATGGTCTCGAGACGCTGCTGCAGCTCGAGGATGGTCGGGACGGCGTCCTGGGCGACCAGGCGCCTGCGGAAGTTGTCCACCTCGCGCTGCACCACCTGCTCGGCGTCGACGGCTTTTCGCTGACGCAGCCCCATGTTGGCGTCGGCGACCTGCTGCAGATCGTCGATGTTGTAGAGATACGCGCCGTCGATCTCCGCGACGGCCGGGCTGATGTTGCGTGGCACCGCGAGGTCGATCAGGAACAGGCTGCGGTTGCGGCGCACGTCGAGCGCACGAGCGACGTGCTGCGCCTCGATGAGATAGTGCGGAGCCGCGGTGGAAGCGATGACGATGTCGCAGTGACCGAGGTGCTCGTCGATCTCGTCGAAGGGAACGGCGGAGCCGCTGAAGCGATTCGCCAGCTCTACCGCGCGCTCGTAGTTGCGATTGCCGACGAAGACCTGCTTGACCTGCTGCTCGTGCAGATGCTCCGCGGTGAGCTCGCCCATCTCTCCGGCGCCGAGGAGCAGGACCTGCAGACCACTCAGGTCGCCGAAGATCTTCTTCGCCAGTCCAACCGCCGCGTACGGAACGGAGACGGCGTGCTCGCCGATTCCGGTGTCGGTGCGGACCTTCTTTGCCACGCGCATCGTGTTCTCGTAGAGCTGCGTCAGCAGCGTGTCCAGAGTGCCCAGCTCGCGTGCGATGGTGAAGGTTTTGCGGACCTGTCCACCGATCTGAGGCTCCCCGACGATCATCGAGTCGAGACCCGCCGCCACGCGGAAGAGATGCTTGACGACATCGCCGTGACGAAGGATGTAGAGGTGCTTCTCGAGGTCCACTCGCGTCGTGCCCGCACGCGCCGCGAGCCAGTTCACGATGGACTCGATCACATCCTCGTCACGCGTGGAAACGATGGCTTCGACACGGTTGCACGTCGACAGCACCGCCGCGCCATCAACACCTTCCAGCGCCTGCAGAGCGCACGTGGTCTCGCCCAGCTTCGCATCAGCTACGCTCAGCCGCTCGCGGACACCCACGGGTGCGGTACGGTGGTTGATTCCCACGAGGATCAGCGGCATCTGCACACCTCGGGTGAGGCGGTTGCTGGTTGCTGGTTGCTGGTTGCTGGTGGAACTGTTGTCGGTTGTCGGTTGTCGGTTGTCTGAGAGTTCTCGCCTGGACTAAACCACCGCGTTCGGCGGATGCAAGTTGCACAAGTGCCGTCGTCCAGGCGCGGCCGCCCAGACAACTGACAACCGACAACCGAGAACCGCCTCACAGGCGTATCCCCATCATGGCCACGAGAATCGCCACGAACGCGAACGCGGAGACGACGAGCATCCGCTTCTGCCGGTAGGTGTTGCTGACGTAGGACTGCAGAAGGACGGCAAACAACATCCAGGCGGTGACGGCGCCGATCTGTTTCACGCGCAGCTCCATCAGGCCGGCGGTGGTGCGGTAGGACCAGAGCACGCCCGCGATCAGGCCGATGGTGTAGATGCTGAAGCCGATCGCAAGCGCGCGAAATCCGAGACTCTTGCAGACGTCGAGGCTGGGGATCCACTCCCAGAGGCGGCCGGGCTTCTTCGTTTTCAGCGCGTGATCCTGCACCGCGGCCAGGAGGCCGAATGCGAGTCCGATGAGCAGGGCCGCCACTCCGACCGAGGACATGAGCAGGTGAATCGTGAAGACGTTCGAGCGCAGCTCCGGATCGAGCGCCGCGAAATTCTCACCCGCGACCGCGGAAATGGTGAGCAGGAGCAGCACCAGCGGATAGACGAAGAACGCCGCCGCGTAGACGCGATAGCGAATCCAGAGGGCCAGCTCGATCGCGAACAACACCCAGGCCACGAAGCTGACCGACTCCGCAAGGTTGGTGATGGGAGGGTGCCCTGTCCGCGCGCAGATGGTCCCGATCCAGATCGTATGAGCCACCCAACCACCGATCATCAGCAGAAGCGCACCCCGCTGCAGACGCTTGCCCCGCACGAACAGCGACGCCAGGGCCGCGAGCGTACCGATCGTGTAGGCACCGAGGGCGAAGTAGAGCGTGTCGGAGAGGGTCATGTGAGTGGGTTGGCTGGTTACTGGTTGCTAGTGTGGCGCTGCTGGGTTGCTGGTGTTGTCCGTTGCCAGTTCTCTGCGACTTTCGAGCAGGTGAGAGCTCTCGGCGACGGTGCAGGAGTTGGCGCGCGAGGCTATCAGGCTACTGGTTCTCTGCTGCCGGCTGCCCGTGACTCTTCATTGATGCGAAACCTCTCAGACAACTGACAACCGACCACCGACACATCAGCAACCCACAACTAGTTAACTGTTTCACGCCAGATTCTTACAAAACACGACCTTATCGTCCTCGATCCTGTAGAAATCCTTGATGCGTGAGATCTCACCATAGCCCGCGCGGCGGTAAAAACGAATCGTGGGCTCGTAGCTGTGCT
>JANMSA010000824.1:0-1921 GCA_031388865.1 Acidobacteriota bacterium
TGTACCAGTCGTGCTCATCCCGGCGATCGGGGTTGACCTGGTAGATCGGATTCTGCGCCGCTTTCAGATCCCAATTGTTGACCATGATCATCAGTACGAGCAGTCCGGCAAGCTCTCGGGTGCCGAGAAAGGGATTGCTCCGCCACGACCACTCTCCGACCTTCTTGTGCGTCGAAGGCTCGAGGCGGAATCGGGCCCCGGGCTGCTCCGACTTCTTGCCGTCGCGAACCAGCGTCCATCGAGGCAGATGATAGATGTAGGGCTGATGGTATCCCGCCGCCCAGACGATACGGGAGACAGCGACTTCGGTTCGCGCTTCGGGGCCGAGTTTGACGCTCCACTCCCGGCCCCGCCCATCCTTCACGTCGTACCCCGACTGCGTGCCGGTCTCTTTCTCCGAGAGAAATTCGAATTGATCGTTGGGATTCGGCGCCTGCGCCCGGCCGCCGGGTCCCTGCACCAGGTCGCGCTGCTCCAGATTCGTCGGTTCCTTCCACAGCTCAGCCGTTTTCGTCGGGCTGAGCGTCCGTGGCTTGTTGAGCGCGCAGCCACCTGCCACGACCGACAGCACGAGAGAGATCAGAACTCGACGACCCATGTCCCCCCCAGGCACCAAGCGACTCATGAAATGCCTCACGGAACCACGTCCCGGCGAATCGTGACGAACAACTGAATCCCCGTTTCACCACCCAGTCCGACATCCACCCGCGCCGCCGTGACTGGCCCGCGCATCAGGCTCAGGCTGAACCCGAAGTTGTGCTTCAAGTCGGCAAGATCGAGATCGGCTCGACGGCTCGTCACTTTTCCCGCATCGGCGAACACCGTCGCGTCGACCGGTCCCCACACCGGGATCCGGTATTCGGCCTGGAGCAGCAGCAGATTGCGGTCGCGAAACCGGAAGTTGCGGAAACCGCGCAGCGTGGCCTGGGTCCCGTCTGACCCAATCAGATCTTCGTGCACGCTTCGAAGGTTCCACTTTCCGCCCAGCGTGTGCTGAAGATAGAACGGAACCTCGTGCCCGGCGTCGGTATCCGTCATCGATACCCACCCGTGCAACGTCAGGCGGCGGTGGGGACCGAACAGCGCGAACCGCTGCTGCGCTTCGACATCGAGCCGGCGGAAGGTGAATCGGTCAAGTTCTTGATCGGAGAAGATCGCGTAGGCAATCCGATACTTCGCGCCCTGGTACAGTGCCTCTCCCGCAGCCGCCGGAACCTGGATGTCGATCGACGTCTGATACCGCATGTAGTGCGGTTGCGCCGTCAGGCCCGGCGCGCTCGGTTCAGCGAAACGCTCTCCGATGCTCGGCAGCGTGGAGGAACGGCCGCGACCCACGTCGGGCCAGGATCCTTCGACACGTCCGCCCACCTTGAGCCACCCAGAGAGGCGCACCGAGCCGAGCACCCCGGCGACTCGATCTCGCAGCCGGAAGTCGGTGTGGTCAGCAAGGTCACTTCCGGGGCCCAGGCCGAAGAAACTGAGCCGCGTCATGTCCCGCAACCGCGCGTATATCTCCACTCCAGCGCGCTCGCCCCGATATCCTCCGCCGACCTCTCCGCTCCAATACTCCCGCGCTGTTACGGTCGCGCTGCCGGTGGCATGCCATCGCGCCCGAATCGGAGCGTCGTACTCGACCCCGGCCCCGAGCCCACCGCCCGGTGCGATGCCCCTCACGACCGGGTGGAGCGGTCTCTCGAGCGTCGAGCCGATGGTGCAGAGCACGTTCCTTACGATGGAGGGGAGCACCGCCTCCGGGGCGCAGGCAGGGGCTGCCGTTGGTGCCGGCTGCGCGCCCAGCGGGTCGGTGGCAAAAATCGCGAGCGCGAATAGCGCGAATATCCGGACGAGATCTCCACGTGGCGTGGCCCGACAGTTCATGTTCGTCCCTTCTTGCGTAGCAAACATCAGTTCCCGATTGAGG
>JANMSA010000846.1:0-1548 GCA_031388865.1 Acidobacteriota bacterium
AAAGTGTTCGTGTCGGTGAATGGCGCGCCGGCGACCGAGGTCGGGTCGACGGCGACCACCACTCTGATCGCGGCAGTAGGTGACGGCGCGATCCGCTGGTTCGTGGTGGCAAGCGTCCCAGCCTGCGCTGATGTGCAGTCCGCGACCGTGAGCTTCAACGTGTGTAGCGCTCCGGGCCAGCCGCTGGCCGGCGTCGTTGGCGAGTCCACGTCGGAACAGACGTACGCCGTGTCGTGGCTCGACGTTCCGGGCGCGAATCGTTACGAAGTTCAGGAAGCGACGAACGTAGCCTTCACGGACGCGCAGACATTCAACACCTCTGGCACTTCCGTCCCTTTCACGAAGACCGCAGCGACTGCGCGTCCCTTCTTCTACCGCGTCCGCGCGTTCGGCACCTGCTTCGGCGCGTTCGGTTCGTTCTCACCGGTCATCCGGGTCGTGATCGTTCCCGTTCCGCCGCGCGAAGAACCGGACACCGACACCACCGTTCCCACAGGAAGCCGCAGACCGGTCGTGCTCCAGGTGTTCATCGCCGGTGAGCCGAACCAGACATTGCGGTACACCGCCATCGGCGACAAGCCGTGGATGCGTATCGACCCCTCCAGCGGCTCTCTGCCGCCGGAAGGTGTAACGCTCAACGTCACCGCCGATCCAACCGATCAGCCGACCGGCACCATCACCGGGACCGTCATTGTGACGATCTCGGACACGTCGAACTCGCGTCAGACCACCCATGCAACGACGACGAAGCAGGTGCCTGTCTCGATCAACCTCGTTACGCCTGTCTTGCCGATCGGCTCGGGCACACCCCCTGCGACGGCGCTGATCATTCCCGTCGTCGGTCACCTGGACGGCTCGGACGCACGCTGGCGCTCCGACGTCCGCATCGCCAATACCTCCGCAGGAAAGCTGCGTTATCAGCTGACGCTCGTGCCGTCGGACGTGACCATCGGCCAGAAGCAGACCACGATCGACATCGAGGCCGGCGCGACCACAGCGCTCGACGATGTCGTGCGGGCCTGGTACGGCGTCGGATCGCTCGGCGAGAGTTCGGCCGGCTACCTCGAAGTTCGTCCGCTCACCGCGCAGGGGCAGGGCTTCGGCGATCCGGCTCCCAATGCAGACCCACCGAACATCTCCCTGGCCACCGTGGTGACCAGTCGTACTTACAGCCAGACCAGCGCCGGCACTCTCGGGGAGTTCATCCCCGGGATTCCATTCGGTAGCTTCGTCGGCCGCGCGACCGGCACGTCTGTGCAGCCGGTGCTCAATCTCCAGCAGATTGCGCAGAACGCGAACTTCAGGACGAACGTCGGCGTCGTGGAAGCGTCCGGCAATGCCGTGTCTGCGTTGCTCAGCATCTTCGACGCTGCCGGCACGAAGCTTCGAGACGTGCCGGTGGAGCTTCGCGCGAACGAGCAGCGTCAGCTCAATTCGCTGCTCGCGCAGCAGAACATCACGCTGGGTGACGGGCGGATCGAGGTCCGCGTGACCGGCGGCGAGGGCAAAGTCACCGCCTACGCCGCAGTCGTCGACAACCGTTCGCGC
>JANMSA010000887.1:0-1667 GCA_031388865.1 Acidobacteriota bacterium
GCTGTACGAGATGGCCACAGGCAAGCGTCCGTTCGACGGCAAGACGAAGACCTCGCTCATTGCCGCGATCGTCGACCGCGATCCGCCGCCGATGTCATCGGTGCAGCCACTGACGCCGCCCGCGTTCGAGCGTCTGGTCAAGGTCTGCATGGCCAAGGATCCCGATGAGCGGTGGCAGACGGCGCGCGATGTTCTGCTCCAGCTTCGCTGGCTCGCGGAGGGTGGGTCGCAGGTGGGGCTGGCGGCGCCTGTCACGCAGCGCCGCCGCCATCGCGAGCTGGCGGCGTGGGCAATCGCCGCGTTGCTGATCGCTTCGACCGCGCTCTTCGCGTATTTATGGCGCCGCGAGGCGACCGCGCCCGCTCCGCGCGTACAGCTCTCCGTGCTTCCGCCACCGCAAACGGCCATCTTCTTGAACATCGCTCAGCCGGCTGTCTCACCAGATGGAACGCGCCTTGTGTTTCCCGCGCAGGATGCCGTTGGTGGGAAGTACCAGCTTTGGCAAAGGCGCCTCGACAACGGCGCTCTGCAGCGACTGCCCCAGACGGAAGATGGGTACTTCCACTTCTGGTCGCCCGACAGCCGCTTCATCGGATTCTTTTCCTCCGGAAAGCTGAAAAAGATTGAATCAATGGGTGGGCCCGCGCAGGTCCTCGCCGATGCCTCACCGGGCCGCGGCGCGACCTGGGGGAAGGACGGGACCATCCTGTTTGCCACCGATCGCTCCGCGATCCTCCGCATTCCCGCCTCTGGAGGATCGCCGGTCGCAGTGACCACCCTCGGGAAGGATGAGAAGGGTCACCGCTACCCCTGGTTCCTCCCCGATGGCCGCCATTTTCTCTTTCTCGCGCAGACGTCCAGCGGCGGGCGGATCTCTCTCGGCGATCTGCAGTCGAAACTGCAGAAGCCTCTGATCGAAGAGAACTCTTTCGCCGCGTTTTCTCCGCTCGGCTACATTCTTTATGTGCGGGAAGGTGCGCTGGTGGCGCGACGCTTCGACGCCGAAACGCTGGAGTTGATCGGGGCCGACCCGATTCTGGTGGCCAATGATGTGTTCCGCGACGAAAGGAATGCGAACGCCGCGTTCTCCGTCTCCGCTGCGGGCATTCTGGCCTATCAGGCGAGCGCGGCTCGTCAGCAGTCCCGCCTGATCCTGGTCGATCGGGCAGGGAAGGAGATCAGCCAGATCGGGGGGCCGAACGACTACACGCGTCCTTCCCTTTCCAATGACGGGCGTAAGGTGGCGGTGGAGATCTTCGACCCGCTCGGCAAGTCCGATCTCTGGATCCTCGACATCGTGCGCAACAGCGTCGTCCGGCTCACGTTTGACGAGGGGCGGGAATCGCACGCCGTCTGGAGTCCCGACGACCGCTGGATCGCGTATTCGGTGGAGACGAGCGAAGGAAAGCGCGAAATGAGGCGGTCTCTTTCGAACGGTGCTGGAAACTCCGAGACTCTCTGGCAGGCGACCGCAGGCCTGGGAGTGACGGACTGGTCTGCGGACGGGCGCTTGATCCTGTACCACGCCATCGGAGCGCAGGGCTCTCTCGACACCGGCTACTACTCGCTCGAGCAGAAGAAAGCCACGTGGTACGTGCAGAGCCGGTTCGTCGACTCGGCGTCACGTCTTTCTCCTGACGGGCGCTGGTGGGCCTACCACACGGGCG
>JANMSA010000902.1:0-2881 GCA_031388865.1 Acidobacteriota bacterium
AAAGACGAGCCGCATGACTGGCCGCAGGAGCCGGCCGAGAACAGTCACCAGGCCGGAGGCCTCGGCCACGCGCATGATTCCCAACCACAGCGTCATGACGCCAACGAGGCCGATCGAGATCTCGACGGCCGTCTTCGCCGAGTCGATGGCCCCTTTCGTGACCGCATCGGCGGTGCCGTTGAAGATGGCCACAACGAAGGCGATCGCCATGAGCGCGAACCAGATGTAGTTCAGCATCCGCCGATTCTAAATGGGAAGCTTATCGGGAGACTGCCCGTCGTCGCGGAGCACCATCGAGGAAGCGGAGGAAGACGCGCGGCACCCCGCCCCAGATCCCGTCAGCGTGCCGTTCATAAGCGATCACCAGACTCCCCTCACGAGAGGTCGCTGCAAGCGAACCCGGTTCCCATAGGAAAGGCGTCCGCGGAGCGGGGGCTACCGACAGGCGCGGAAGCGAAGCGATTTCTTCGAGGGGTGTGCCCGGGGGAATCGTCGCCATGCTCCAATCGCCGTCTTTCGCAAAGAGCGCTACGGCACCGCGATGTGAGCGAGCGAGCAGGAGGTCCGTACGACCTCCGATGCGGGTGCCCCCACGTTCCGGATCGACACCGGACACGGAGCCTTCGGCAGTCACTCGCGCGGCCCGGGTTTCGCGATCGGCGTAGTCGGACTTCGACCATGCCACCAGGTAACGTGTCCCGTCCCAGGCAACGGCGGGCCGCTCGCTGTAGGCTTTTCTGGTCTCGATGGCAATGGGCTGGGAATCGATCGGGGAACCGTTCGATCCAACGCGACTGGCCTGGATACTGTACGGATCGAAGGTACAGGTGATGTGGCACTCCCGTTCGCCCTCGGACCAGACCACCAGATAGTCGGACCCGTCCGAAGCGACAGCGGGGTCGTAGTAGGCCCCGGGCGGAGCGAGAAGCTCGGGTGGGCCTGCAAAGAGGGCCCCGGAGAGATGGACTGGCCTCGCCGTCATGCAGGTCTTGTAAGGGCAGCTCCCGACGGAGACGAAGAGGGCGTCTGTGCCGTTCGAGCCGACCGTCCATCGCACGGGCGCGCCGGTCTGCGACGGTTGGCCGAGTGGCACCGGCTCCGGGTCAATCCACAGCCCCGTATCTGCGGACATTCGTCTTCCCCTGGGTGCGGACGTGCCGGTGTTCCACACAACAAGATAGGTCTGGCCGTTCGAGACGATGCGGACCTCGGGAAGCAGCGCGTACGAGGACTCCCCCTCGAGTTGATGCAGGATCGTCGGTTCAGAATCCTGTGCTCGTCCTGAGGATGAAAATCGCTGAAGATAAACCCGCGCAAAGCGATCCGGCCCGTTTTCACGCCACGCGACAAGAAACCCGTTCGCGCCGGTCGCCAGCTCTGCTTTCATCTGCAGCGTCGCCGAGTGCGTCAGGAGTCGACGATCCGAAGGTTCCAGCTGCTCATTCAGCGCGTGTGCAAAGACATCGAAAGAACTAGTAAGCAGCGGGTCGCTCGCCGACACCAGAAGGAGCCTGCGCCCTCCCTCAGCCGCCAGCGTGACGTCACTGATCGTTCCCGCCCACTCCCCCACTTTTCGAGCCTCACCCAGTCCCGCGCTCAGCGGCACCTCGGCCCCGTAAACGGCGGATTTTCCCTGCTCCGGCGCGGTCTGCCAAGCCACAACGTACCGCTCGCCGTCCGTGGCGAGGTACGCGCCGGTGATAGACGCGCCGTCCGGCGTCCTGATCGTTTCCGTTGGTCCGATAAATACCCCATCACGATCGAACCGCTCGACGATGTACCACGGCTGGGAAGAGAGATGCCGGCGGAGAACGAGCCAGCCGTTCCGATGGCCGACGATCTGCGCGTTCTCATCGAACGAGTAACTGATCCCGGTATCAACGGTGGAGATCAGGCGCCCGTTTAGGCCGATCCTCTCCGCGAGCAACCTCTCGGAGCGCGCGCCCTGGCGTTGCGACTGCCGCCGCAGGACCAGAAATCCCAATGGACCGCCGCCTGCAACCCAGGCCTGATCGGACCACCCTTCCGGACGACGCGAGAGCTCCGCGGCCGGCGCCACGACATTGCCTTCATAGTCGGTCGTCATGGCCACATTCGACTCCCAGCTGGGCTGGAGCAGTAGCAACCGGCCATCGGACTGGGCGATCTCCCGGGTCGCGGCTGGCCCGGCTGCGAACCGCCGCGTCATCCGAACCGTGCCGTCGACGGTCAGGTAGTTGAAGATGCGGTCCGTATCGTCGCTGGTGATCACGAGGAACTCATCCCCGGTCCAGATGACCACCTCAACGACGAGACCGGGCAGCGCGATGCCGAGAGGATCAAGAGAGGTGCCGTCGCCGGCGATGCGCGTCGCGTACGTGCCGCCACGGGCGTCGGACCAGGCCGCGAGTCCGATGTCTCCATTCGAATCGGCTTTCACTCCCCGCTGCGCTCCCGGCGTCGCGGTCAAGACCACTGGCGAGACCGGGATTTCACACAGAGCGGTGCTCGGACAGAGGAGCGCGAACGTAAGGAAAATGGGGGAAATTCGCATGACTATTGTGCTCCAGAGGCCAGTCCTCGTGCGACAGCACGGCGGCGAGATGCTGCGTCGAGGAACCGGAGGAAGACGCGCGGCACGCCGGTCGAGGGTCCGTCGCCCAGTCGATCGTAGGCGATAAGCAGGCGGCCGTCGCGCGAAACGGATGCGAGCGAGCCGAACTCAAAGCCGAATGAACGGGTGTGTGCCGGGACCAATGGACGGCGTGGAAGCAACGCAATTTCCTCGAGCGGAGTGCCCGAGGGAATGGTGGTCATGTTCCAACCACCGTCTTCCGCAAGAAGGACCACGGAGTTGCCGTGGGCCTGCGCGCGCAGCAACGACGATCCCCACCCGATTGGC
>JANMSA010000945.1:0-1559 GCA_031388865.1 Acidobacteriota bacterium
CGACGATCAGGCCCGGCAACCCGTCGGCCTCGCCGTGGATCAGCCGCATCGCGTCGCTGCTGATCGGCAGCCTCGCGCGAACCGCCACCGCACGCGCGACGCGCCTCTCGAAAAACGCCGCGTCGATGCGCTCGGCCTCAATGAAGCTCCAGGCCCGCACCCGGATCATCGACTCGGCGCTGTAAGCCCCCCACGCCAGGAAGCGCCCGTCGTGCGACTCGACCCGCACCGTCTCGCCCGAATCGGCTTTCCCACTCGCCACGCTGCCCGCGAACACCCAGGGGTGCCGCCGCAGCAGCGAGCGGTCCTTGCCCTCGCGAAGCTTGATGATTTTCATGCCGACGATTGTCGCGGAGGCCTCCTTCGCCAGGCTCAGGACCGTCGGAGGGGGTTCGTGCGCTGACAAACGGGAGGCACGAAGCGCCCAACGAAGATCTTGCCCACCTCCCTGAACGGGTCGAGAACGTCAAGGTCAGTTTGTGCGTGATCAGAACCGGTGCTTCCGGCAGCGTGTCTGCCGTCCTCGATGTCGTCGACCCGCAGGCAGATATGATGGATGCCTTCGCCCCGTTTCTCGATGAACTTCGCGATTGGCGAGTCCGGACTGGTCGGCTCGAGCAGCTCCAGACTGGAGTCGCCGACGGAGAGGAAAGCAGTCCGCACCTTCTGCGTCTCCACGGTCTCGACGTGCTCGATGGTCAGGCCCAGGGCCTCATAGATCTTCGCAGCGTCGAGCGACTTCACCGCGATCCCGATATGGTCCAGTGTGGCTTTCATCAATCCTCAATCCTCAATCCCTGACTAAACGCCATGTACGTCCGCGCCCCAGATGTGCTTGTGGAGCTGCGACTGGAAGCGCGCGGGAAGCCGGTCCGCGAGCATCCACTCGGCGAGTGCCCTCATGTCCATTCTCCCCCAGACCGGGGAGAGCAGCACTGTCCACCGCCCCAGCTGCCGCTCGTCGATCGTGCGTTTTGCGAACTCGTAGTCGGTCCGGTCGGCGATGACGAACTTGAGCTCATCATGCGGCCGGAGGTGCTCGAGATTCGCCCAGCGGTTCTTCCCGACCTCTCCGGAGCCGGGGCACTTGATGTCCAGGATCAGCTTCGCGCGCGGGTCGACCGGGGTCGTGTCGATGGAGCCCGAGGTCTCGATGAGCACTTCGAAGCCATCGTCGCAGAGGCGTTGGATGAGCTCGAACGCCTCAGCCTGCGCGAGAGGCTCGCCTCCTGTGATCTCCACCAGCCTGCAGCCGTAGCTCTGCACGCGCGCAATCACGTCGTCGAGCGACATCCGCTCCCCGCCCGCGAACGTGTACTCCGAATCGCACCAGACGCAGCGCAGGTTGCACCCCGTGAGACGAACGAACACGCAAGGGCGGCCGGCATGCGACGACTCGCCCTGAATCGAGTGGAAGATCTCTGTGATGCGCACCGGAAGGATGAAGGCGGAAGGATGAAGGATGATTCCGCTTTCTGTGGGACGGGGCGAGGGACGGGTCGAGGGACGAGGGACGAGGGTCATCCTTTAGCGCTCGCTCCGCCTCGTCCCTCGTCCCT
>JANMSA010000473.1:0-4371 GCA_031388865.1 Acidobacteriota bacterium
GAGTACGAACTGGCCGATCGTATCTTCGTAACGTCGGAGTACTCGCGTCGAAGTTTTCTCGCCGAGGGTGTCGCCGAGGGGAAACTCGTGCGACGCGAGCAGCCGGCCGCCTCGCGCTTCGCCCCGCCGGCAACGGTGCGGCACCGCGGCCGGTTCACCGTCGTCTATGTTGGCCGCCTTCACGTGACGAAGGGCGTGCCGCTGCTCATCGAAGCGTTCTCGCGATTGCACGATCGCGACGCCGAGCTGCATCTGTTCGGAGGCTGGGCCACGAAGGCGATGGAGCGGTACCTCAGACGGTGTCAGGCGGCCGATCCTCGCATCCGCATCGGCAACGGAGATCCTCTGCTCTCGTATCATGCGGCCGACGTGCTCGTTCATCCCAGCTTTGAAGACAGCCTCGCTCTCGCCCCGCTGGAGGCGCTTGCGTGCGGAGTGCCGGTGATCGTCAGCGATCACACAGGAATGGCGGAACGCGTGCGTGACGGCGTGAATGGGTTCGTCACGCTCACAGGAGATCGCGACGCCGTGCTGGAGCGGCTCGAATGGATCCGCGAGCATCCGCTGAAGTCGAGTCAGTCCCTCTTGTGATGGGAGAGCGTCCGCGCTACAGGATTCTCTTCTGTGTCCCCACGACTGCGCTCAGCGGTGGCGTCACAGTCATCTTCGAGATCGCCGGCGGACTGGCGGCACGTGGTCACGACGTCAGCCTTTTCTCTTTCGCGGGGCCGCCGCTCTGGCGCGAGCTCCCTGTCCCGCTCCTGCCTGAGAAGAACATCGAGGACATCGACATGACGCGGTATGACTTCATCGTCGTGAGCAACGCCTTCATGCTGCCGATGCTGCTGCCGCGCGTCCGTCCGGCGCGAGCGGTCTTCTTCACCCAGGATTACGAGTCGTTCCACCACTCCGGCGGAAGCTCGCGGTACGAAGACTTCATCTGCGACAAGGAGGCGTTCACGAGTATTTACAGGCTTCCGGTGCCGATCATCACGGAGAGCCGGACCATCCGGCAGCTCCTGCGCGAGCGGACGGGATGCGAGAGCTTCTATGTACCTGTGGGCATCGACAAGCGCGTCTTTCATCGTCGCGAGCCTCACGTGCGGGGGACGCGTGCGCGGGTGATGATGGTGGGCAACTACCTGATGCCGTACAAGGGCATGGTGGACGGCTTCGAGGCGTTGCAGATCGTGGCCCGGACGCAGAGCGTCGAGCTCGTGCTGGCGACGCAGGAGAGCCGCAATCGCGAGATGTTCGATCGCTACGAGTATCCGATCGAGATCCGCTTTCGCCCCGGGCAGGGTGAGATGGCCGACATTTATGCGTCCTGCGATCTCTATTGCTGCACGTCGTGGTACGAGGGACTGGGACTGCCGGCGCTGGAGGCGTTCTGCTGCGGCGTTCCTGTCGTCTCGACGCGTGACTTCGGCGTCTCGGACTACGGAGTCGACGAACAGAACCTGCTCCTGGCCCAGCCGAACGACGCTGAGGACCTCGCCATGAAGATCAGCAGAGCGCTGGGCGACGAGGCCTTGCGCAGCCGTCTTCGCGAGGGTGGCTTTCAGACGGTTCGAGATCGTTATGACTGGTCGGAGTCCGCAGTTCAATTCGAGGACGCGCTCTCCGTCATCGATCGGGAGGATGTCCCACCCGCGGTGGACGACGCAGCGATGCGGGACCTGCTGGACCAGCTCGAGACGGAGGGTCACCTCACGCCGATCACCGTGTTCCGGCGGTTCGACGAGCTGGCCGCAGAGATCAATGCGGCGGTGTCGGAGCTCGTCGATACCCAGGAGGGTCCGTCGTTCGACCGGCTCGCCGCGGCGCGCAACTCACTGGCCCCGTATCTCGAGAACCCTCATGCGCAGTACCATCGCGCGTTCCGCACGAAGTACGACCTGTGCCAGCTGGTCCTGTCGCTCCGCGGCGATCCGCGATTCTCCGATCTGGTGCGACGTATCATGGGGAAACGCTCGACAAATGCATCGAACCCTGCTGCTCCATCGATTGCGCGTGCCGATCGTCAGTGAGACGTTCGACATCACCGGTCTTCTCCGCCGCCTCTACACCGACAACGACCTGACGTGCGGCGCGCCGCAGGAGATGCCGGCGATGTCGGTGCAGTTCGAGCGCGCAGGGGCGGCGCGGTCTGGGTCCGAAGCCGATCAGGGTTTGTTTGCGGAGACGACCTTGTGCGGAGGGCGCTGTTACTTTCGCGACGGCCGTTTCGTCGCGCGTACAGAAGGTCAGTTCTCGATTGCGCTGCAGTACGACCTCCGCACGGATGTGCTGGAGGCCACGCTGAGCGATGCGTACGCCGTCGATGAGCAGTCGATTGTCATCGATCTTTTGCGTCCGCTTCTGCAGAGCTTCGTCCTGCCGCTGCATGGACTGAAGTCGTTGCACGGCGCTGTCGCCGTGCGCAGCGATCGAGCCATCTTCCTGGCCGGTGAGGGCGGCGCGGGCAAGAGTACGACCGCGATCGAGCTCGCGCTCGCCGGGTGGGACGTGCTGTCGGACGACGGTCCGCTCTTCGCTCTGTTCGATGGAAAGGCAAAAGCGCTTTCGTCGCTCGACTTTCTCCACGCGACCGGGAACACGCTGGCCATGTATCCGCAGCTGGAGCGGTGCAGGGTAGGCGGGAGGGACCGCAGAGGGAAGTACGCGATCGATCGCGCTTTGCTCTCGCCGGGTGAGGGATGGCGGGTGCCTGCGCAGATCGACGCCTACATCGAGCTGCACCGGGCCGCGGTCTCGCGGCCGCGGCTGGTCGCTCTCCATCGGCGCGATCTCCTTCGCAGGCTCGTCGCCGAGCACATGTTCGTCTTTCGCAATCCACGCCTGCGCACGGCGGACGCGCGGATGGCCCGGGTGAGCGACTTCATCTTCGCGCTGCTCACCTCGCTCGCCAGTTCCGCGAGTTTCTATCGGCTCGAGTACGACAACCATCACCTCCCCGAGCTTCCGCGGCTGCTGGAGAGCTTGTGAGACCGGTCAATGTCATCATCGCGGCGCGCAACGAGGCGGCGATGCTCGGGGAGTGCCTGCAGGCGCTGCAGAAGCAGGACTATCCTGCGGAGCAGGTCACGATCTTCGTCGTCGACAACGGCTCCTCCGACGACACGAGCAAGGTCGCCGCGCACTACGGCTGCCGCGTTCTGAGCCACCCGCAGCCCGGTGCGGCCGGCGCGCGGAACCTCGGGGTTGCGGCGGGGAGTGGCGACCTCCTCGCGTTTCTGGACGCCCACTGCGTCGTCTCCACAGGATGGATCCGTCAGATGGCGGACACCCTCGGTGACGCTGATGTTGGCGCGTGTCAGGGCGCGATCGTCAGCCGCGGCCTGGACTCGCGGGTGGACGCGTACGTCACGTCGTCGGCGCGGCTCTCGAATGAAGGGGTGCTCGACGACACGGTCAGGGCGAAGTACAACCTCTATCCCTGGATCCTCAGCGGGAACTCCATGGTCCGGCGGGATGTGTTTACGAGCATCGGCGGCTTCAATCCTCATCTCTCCGCCTGCGAGGACGTCGACCTCGGATGGCGGATCGTTCTGGCAGGGTTCCGTCTTGTATACGCGAACAGCGCCGTAGCCACGCACTGGGACTCCGCGCGCTGGGGGCCGTTTCTCTTCAAGAGCTGGCGCTACGGTCGCGGTGCGGCGCAGCTCGCAAACCTCTACGCATCGCATGGAGCCCGGCGAACCTTGCGGCCACGGACTTTGTTTGGCCCGTCGCTCGCGGAGACCTCGATGCGGCTGCTCTACAGCGGTGGGCACTGGACGGAGATGGCGGCGGGGTTGTTGAGCCGCCAGTCTTCGCATCCGGCGCAGCAGGTGCCGGTGGAGCGCCGCCCGACGTTCGTGTGGCGTGAGCAGGAGATGCTGCGGATCTCACGTGGCGTCGTCTTCTGGTTGGGCGACGACGGTGCGACAGCCGTAGACATCGCTGCGCGTCATCGGTACGTGCTCGACGGTGTCAGTGGATTCATCTGGCGGCAGCTCGCCCGTCGAGCATCACGCGGTGAGACCATCGAAGCGCTGGTGAAGACGTACGGCATCGCGCCGCGAACTGCCGAAGCGGATCTCGACGACTTCATCGACGATGTCGTGGGGGCCGGTCTAGTCGAGACACTGCACCAGGAGTCCGCGCGGCAGAACACCGCCGCTGGAGGCGGCGCGTACGGTAGCCGGTGGTGAGAGCAAAGCGACCGACCACCGGACTGCATTGGCAATGGGGATCGACCCTGAAGGGGTCGCGTACCGGTTCGCAATCGGAGGCGGATCGCCAGTTCCTCCGCGACCCCTGCCGGGGTCGACATCATCACGGGTTGTAGGGACCGGTGGTCGCTCGCTTCGCTCTCACCACCGGCGA
>JANMSA010001017.1:0-9894 GCA_031388865.1 Acidobacteriota bacterium
GGTACGCCAGCGCGACGACGGCAAGAGGGAGCAGCATGCGCGCGCTATTGTAGTTTGCGGACCCACTCCTCGAAGCGACTCTGATCGCCGGGGAGCGGTACAAGTCGGAGCGAATCTGTTCGAACAACGAGACCAGCTTCACGGACGCGACCAGTCCGGAATCGAACCTGTGTCTCACGTCCAGCCGATGGTTCAGTCGGTGGGACATCACACAGGGATAGAACGATTTCAGTCGCCGCGACGCCAGCGCGAGTAGATGCCCTTCGACATGTAACGTTCGGAGGCATCGGGGATCAGCGTGACCACACGCTTTCCGGGACCGAGCCGTCGTGCGACTTCCAGTGCAGCGACGACATTGGCACCGGCCGAGGAGGCGCCGAGGACGCCTTCTTCGGCAGCGAGGCGCGCCACCATGTCGAAGGCGGGATCGTCGTCGACGCCGATGACGTCCGTCGCCAGCGACATGTCCAGCACGGGGGGAATGAACGTCGACGCGCCGATGCCTTCCACCTCATGCGGGCCGGCTTCGCCCCCTTTGAGAATCGAGCCCTGCGGCTCGACGATGTAGCAGTGGACGTCCGGCAGGCGCTCGCGGAGGTACTTCGCGACTCCTGTGAACGTGCCCCCCGTGCCGGCACCCGCGACCCATGCATCGATGCGACCGTCCATCTGCTCGTAGATCTCCGGCCCTGTCGTGTCGTAGTGCGACTCCGTGTTGTACCGGTTCGAGAACTGCTGCGGCACATACGCGCCCTCGATGGTCCTGGCCAACTCCTCGGCCGTGGCAATGGCCACTCGCATGCCGCCGTCTTTCGGCGTGAGGATGACTTCACCGCCGAGGGCTTTCATGACTTCGCGCTTCTCGATCGAGAAATTCTCCGGGACGCAGAGGATGACGCGATACCCCTTCTGCACGCCCGCCAGCGCGAGTGCTACGCCGGTGTTGCCCGCGGTCGGCTCGATGATCGTACCGCCCGGTTTCAGCAAGCCGTCCCGCTCCGCACGATCGATCATGCCGACGCCGATGCGGTCTTTCACGGAGAACCCCGGGTTGAGCAACTCCATCTTGCAGAAGATGTCCCCGTCGCTGGAGGTCGGGATGCGATGCAGACGCAGCATCGGCGTGTTGCCGATGAGATCGAGTACGGACTCGACAGGGCGGGGGGCGGGGAGCTTCAAAGCGGCGGGATCATAACCCAGTAGGCGAGGGTGCAGGGGCAGCGCGGTCGGGGAAGCGAGCGGTATGGGCGGTGCTCAGCAGGCAGCAGGCAGTAGGCAGTAGCAGTAGCAGTAGGCAGGAAGCCGCCACCCCTGCCGCGTGGGCGGGACCTGCCTACTGCCTACCGCAAACTGTGACCAACAAAACGGCCGGCGCGTGGGCGCCGGCCTGGAGGGTCGATTCGATTTCAGAAACGTTTCAGGCCCAGCTCGTCGAGGGGCGGCTGTTTGAGCGGCGCTGGTTGTAGCACTCGCGGCAGTAGACCGGCTTTCCGCTCACGGGGGTAAACGGTACTTCGGTCGGGACTCCGCAGCTGTCGCAGGTCACGCTCACCATCTGCCGGGAGCGGCCGTCGCCTCCACCGCTGCCGTCGCGGGAGGTCTTCCTCTTATCGCGGCAGTTCTTGCACCGCTTCGGCTCGTTGGTGAAGCCACGCTCGGCGTAAAACGCCTGTTCGTTCCGGCTGAAGATGAACTCCTGACCGCAGTCGGCGCAATTGAGGGACTTATCGTTGAAAGTGTCCATGAAGCCTTGATCTCCTAACAGTGTGCATGGGTGATGACGTTTGCCGCAGCGGGTGACACGTGCGGGGGGCCGCGACCCATCCCCCGCGAGTTGGGTAGATACTACGAAGTATTCGAACCGACCCCCTTCCGATCCGCGGGGACCACACAATTCCCCAAACGAACGCCGCTGTCCGATCTGGAGGTGTTCATATTGATCCCGATGCAGGAGTTTTAGCATAGTTTTCTCGGGGAAGGCAACGCGCAAGGACGGAACTCAAAATAAGTCGTCAAGGTGTTGACCATTGACTGAAACACGCAGAATTCGAGTCGGTCCCGCCGGCTGGAGTTACAAAGACTGGGAAGGGTCGGTCTACCCTCCGCATGGCTCGAAGTTCGACGCGCTGGCCTACCTCGCAGCATTCTTCGACACGATCGAGATCAACTCGCCGTTCTATCGCATCCCTCCTCCCTCGCATGCGAAGAGCTGGATCAGGCGCGTATCCGGGAACCGCGACTTCCGCTTCACGACCAAGGTGTTTCGCAGCTTTACCCACGAGAGTGCGTCTCTCGCGGAAGCAGAAGTGAGCGCTTTCCGCAACTACCTCGACCCTCTGATGGAGGCCGGCCTCCTCGGCGCAATCCTGCTGCAGTTCCCCTGGAGCTTCCGCAACACGCCCCAGTCGCGCGTCAAACTGGTCCAGCTCTTTCGCGCCTTCGCCGGCTACCCGAAGGCGCTCGAGGTGCGTCACGCGACGTTTCAGGAACCGGAGGTCTACCAGTTTCTCGAGGACCACGACGTGGCCTGGGTGAACGTTGATCAGCCGCTGTTCAGCGACTCCGTCAAACCCGCGGACACGGTGACGGGACCGATTGGGTACGCGCGCCTTCACGGACGAAACTACGAGAAATGGTTCGCTCACACCGAGTCGTGGGAACGCTACGACTATCTCTATTCCGAAACAGAGCTGGCGCCGTGGGTGGAACGCATCGGCCGGATGGCCACAAGCAAAGACACTTACGTGATCACCAACAATCACTTCCGCGGCCAGGCCATTCTGAACGCGGGAGAGTTGAAGGAGAGTCTTGGGCAGAACGGCGACGTGCCGCCCCAACTGAGAACGGTCTATCCGGAACGGTTCGCGTAGAAGTCGAATCGTAGGCAGTGGGCGGTAGGCAGTACCCAGTAGGCAGTAGGCAGGAAGCCGCCGCACATCCGGGCGGTGCCTGCTTCTTCTCCTGCTACTGCCTACCGCCCACCGTGTTGCCTACTGGTCACCCGGTAACGAATGTACGATGCGCCCGGATGGCTCGCAAGAAACGCGTCGTCGGCACGGCCGGCCACATCGATCACGGCAAGACCTCGCTCGTGCGTGCCCTCACCGGCATCGACACCGACCGCCTCCCGGAAGAGAAGCGCCGCGGCATCACCATCGACCTGGGCTTCGCGAGCTGGCTCACCGACGACGTGCAGATCGGCTTCGTCGATGTCCCAGGCCATGAGCGTTTCGTGAAGAACATGCTCGCCGGGATCGGCGGGATCGACAGCGTGCTGCTGGTCGTGGCCGCCGACGAATCGATCAAGCCTCAGACCCGGGAGCATTTCTCGATCTGCAGGCTCCTCGGAATCCCAACAGGCCTGGTCGCCATCACCAAGAGCGATCTCGTGGAGCGCGACATCCTCGATCTCGTCCGCATGGAAGTGGAAGAGCTCGTCGCCGGCAGCTTCCTGGAGGGCAAACCTGTGGTGCCCGTGAGCAGCACAACCGGCGCTGGTCTGGATGAACTTCGTGCCGCGATTCTGCATTCGGCCCTGGAAGCCGGGGATCGCGACGCGAGCACGCGCGTGTTCCGGCTGCCGATCGACCGCGTCTTCACGATGAAGGGTTTCGGCTCGGTCATCACCGGCACGACGTACTCCGGACGAGTGCGCGTGGAAGACGAAGTCGAGGTACTCCCAGGAGCGAGGCACAGCCGCGCTCGCGCAGTGCAGGTCCACGGCGAAGCTCGCGCCGAGGCTTCAGCCGGTGAGCGGACGTCGATGAATCTCGCCGACATCCCCCTCGAAGAGCTCCGGCGCGGACAACAGGTCGTCCACCGCGACACCCTCCGCGCGTCGCAGGTGATCACGGTACGCCTCGACCTTCTTCCTGACGCGAAACCGCTCAAGGAGCAGACCCGGATCCGATTTCATCACCTCTCCGCGGAGCTTCTCGGCACGCTGCGCTTCGTCGACGCCACTGGTGCTGAACTGCGTCCGGGCGGGAGCGGGTTCGCTCAGATCCGCCTCGAGTCGCCCGTCATCGCGGTGGCGGGAGACCGCTTCGTCATCCGCCGCTACTCACCCGCGTTCACGATTGGCGGCGGTGTGGTTCTCGACGCCCATCTGCCGAAGCTGAGCCGGGGCACGCGGGCGGAGTTGCTGGACACTCTCGCCAGCGGGACGCTCCAGCAACGCGTGGAGCTCACAGCACGCCTGCAGGGCCTGCGCGGCGTGACGATGGACGAGCTGCAGGCGCGCACCGGCATCCGGGTTGACTCACTCACGAAGGAACTGCGAAGCGTCCCGAACGTGGTGAAGACCGGCGGCACATTTCTCCATGAAGACGTTCTCGCGGACTTCCGCCGCCGATCCATGGAGTTTCTGGAGCTGTATCTCAGGGACACGAAGCTTGCTGTGAGCGTGCCTCGCGGTGAGTTTGTGCAGAAGCTCATTCCCGCCGGCGCACCCGTGAACTTCCTGCTCAACGATCTGGCGAAAGAGAACATCGCCGTCGTGCAGGGCGACGCGCTCGACATCCCTGGACGCTCGAAAACGCTCGGCGGTACCGAGGGCGAACTGGCTCGCGCGATCGAGGCGCGCTATGCCGAGGCCGGTTTGCAGACGCCCCCGACGAACGAGTTGATCAAGACCATCCAGCAACGACCCAAGGTGATCGAAGGAATCATCGGCTACCTCGTGAAGCAGGGGACCATCGTCCGTCTCGCCGAAGGCATCTACCTCCACCGCGATGTCATTGCGGCCGCGCTGACGAAGCTTGCGGCGAAGAAGGGAGAGACCATCGACGTCGCACAGTTCAAGGATTTCTTCGGCCTCTCGCGGAAGGTCGCCATCCCGTTGCTGGAGTTCTTCGACAGGGAAGGCGCGACGAAACGAATCGGCGACTCGCGCCGCGTACTGTGACGCAGAGAAGGGAAGGGCCGACTACTTCTTCTTCGCGGGTGCCGATGGTCTCGGAGTGATGTCGCGGTAACCCCTGGGCAGGGCCACGACACCCTCGGACACCTGCTGCCGCGCGATGCCGGTCACCGTCCGCTGGACGATGAGGTTGCCTGCGACTCCTGGAACCGTGGTGCGATCGGCGAGTGGAAACCCGCGCGTCGCGAGGAGCGACTCATCCACGGTGCGCATCATCGGCGCGAGTGGCGTGGTCAGTGATTCGCTTGCCTGCATCATCGCGAACAGACCGCTGGGCACCGAGGGATGCTCCGCGATCCATAACTCGCGCCGGAAGGCACCTGCCTCAATCAGAACCTGACCGGCGGTGACCCCCTGGAGCGGCTTGCGCTCTTTCGTGCGCCTGAACGTCGCGCGCTCAAAGTGCGAAGGGAGCGCACTCCGCAGCGCCGCAGCGCGTCTGGCGATGAGCGGTTGCAGAGACTCGGTACGGGTCGTCTTCGCCACGTCATCGACGAAGGTGACGGTATTCGCCTTCGTATCGTAGAGACGCCACGTCTCGTGTTCGCCCGTATCGCGTACGCGATCGCCCACGATGACGATGGTGCGGGTGAAGTTCTTCTTCTCAGGCTGAATTTCGGTCTGGATGGTGATCACGGTGGCGGCTACCTGAGGAGGCGCCGACGGCTTGTCTGGCTGAGGCGACGCCTGCTTGCATGCGACGCCGATCGCCAGGAGGAGCAGTGCGAGCGGTCTCGCTATTCTTTGGCGTCGTACCAGCTCTTCCCCCAGTGAGCGTCCACCGCCAGCGGTACGGCCAGCGGAAAGATGTTCTCCATCGTCTCTTTCACGATTTCCGCCACGTCCTCGACCGCCGTCTCCGGCGCCTCGATCACGATCTCGTCGTGAACCGTAAGGAGCATGCGCGCACCGGCGCCGTGGCCGGCGAGGTTCCGCTCCAGCGCGATCATGGCCATCTTCAGGATGTCGGCAGCTGTTCCCTGGATGGGCGCATTCGTGGCCATGCGCTCCGCATTGCCGCGGACGGTGAAGGATCGATTCTGGATCTCCGGGATGAATCGCACCCGGCCGAACAGCGTGGTCACCTTCCCGGTCGTGCGTGCCTCGTGGAGCGTGCGATCGAGGTACTCCTGGATCCTCGGGTAGCGCGCGAAGTAAGCCTCGATCCAGTCTTTCGCCTGGGTCCCCGAAATCCCCAGCTCGTTGGACAGACGGAACGACGACATGCCGTACAGCACGCCGAAGTTGATGGTCTTCGCGGCGCGCCTCTGCTCCGCGGTCAACTCGTCCTCCGGGATGTTGAACATCTTCGACGCCGTCGCGCGATGGATGTCCGCACCGCGCTGAAACGTCTCGATGAGCGACTGGTCCTGCGAGATGTGCGCGAGGATGCGCAGCTCCACCTGCGAGTAGTCCGCGGACAGCAGCACGAACCCGGGATCCGCGATGAATGCCTTCCGGATCTCGCGGCCTGTCTGCGTGCGGATGGGGATGTTCTGCAGGTTGGGATCGGATGATGACAGACGTCCCGTCGCCGCGACCGCCTGATTGAACGTCGTGCGCACGCGGCCGTCCTTGCCGACCAGCAGCGGCAGCGCATCGACATACGTCCCTTTCAGTTTGTGCAGCTCCCGATGCTGCAGAATCAGTCGAGGTACGGCGAAGCCGTGCGTGGCCAGCTCCTCGAGCACTTCCACGTTCGTGGAGAAACTCTTGGTGGTCTTCGTTTTCTTGATGACCGGATAGTTCAGCTTCTCGAAAAGAATGTGCCCGAGCTGCGCCGGCGAGTTGATGTTGAACTCCACCCCCGCCTCGGCATAGATCTGTTTTTCGAGCTCCGCGATCTGCCCGCCCATCGTGTTCGCCATCACCCGCAGCAGGTCGACGTCGATGCGGATCCCCCGCTCCTCCATCCTGGCCAGCACGGGGAAGAGCGGCATCTCGATGCGCTCGTAGATATCAGGCAGCGCGACGGACTCCGCCTGCGCTGGCCGAAGCTCCGGCGCGAGGACGTCGCGCAGAGCCAGCACAAGATCGGATTTCTCGCCGAGGTATTGCTCGTAAGGGCTGAGGGGGGAGGATCCGATCTGATGATCCAGAGCGAAAAGCGGGGCGACCTTCTGGACGTCTTTGCGCGGAACGATGTCTGTTCTGAGCCGGTCGCGAGCGATGTTCCCCAGGGCATGGCTGGGAAGGCCCGGATTGATGACATACGACATCAGCATCACGTCTTCCCATCGCTCCGGGACCGGCCATTGTGCGGCACGCAGCATCCGACACTGCGCTTTGGCGTCGTAGGCGATGAAAAGCCGGTCTGCGGCGAAGAGCTCGCGCAAGGCGTCGGAGAGCTCCGGCGTTCCGCCGAACGCTGCTGCCACCGGGACGAGCAGCGATTCCGACGTGCGCGTCGACAGCGACACTGCCATCGGAGCGTCAAACCCCGCTGGCGTCTCCGGCTCGAGCCAGACCGCGACGGGAGCGCTGCCGCCCACGAAGTCGCGAATCTCGCCGGCGTTCACCGCGATGCGGTAGTCCTTCGGCACCGCGGGCGCGGCGGGAAGAAACTCCTGCATCAGCGAGGCGAACTCCAGCCGCGAGAACAGGTCGTGCAGCTTCGCGCGGTCAGGCTCCGTACGCCGCAACGCTTCGAAGTCGACGGCCACGTGAAGGTCGCACTTGATTTTCGCGAGGTCTCGCGAGAGGAAGGCTTTGTCCTTGTTGTCTTCGAGCGCTTTCCGTTGTGCGGCTTTCTTGATCTGGTCGAGGCTGTCGTAAACGCCCTCGAGCGATCCGAACTGCTGGATGAGCGTTTTCGCCCCCTTCTCACCGATGCCGGGGACGCCCGGAATGTTGTCGATGGCGTCGCCCCAGATGGCCATCACATCCACGACCTTCTCGGGCGGCAGGCCGAACGTGTCCAGAACGCCCTTCGCGTCGTACATGACCTCGCGGCCGGTATGGTAGAGACGGATACCGTCGCCGACGAGCTGGAAGAAGTCCTTGTCGCTCGTCGCGATCACGACCTCGTAGCCGCGGTCGCGTGCCGTGCACGCGAGGGATCCGATGAAGTCGTCCGCCTCCCACTCCACCGAGCGGATCACCGGGATTCGGAAACCCTCCTCCAGCACCTCGTACACGAGCGGGATCTGCACCGACAGATCGTCGGGCATCGGCTTACGGTCCTTCTTGTAGTCCGCGAACTGACTCGTGCGCGCCGTCTCCTTCCCCTCATCGAACGCGACGGCGATGCACTCGGGCTCGTGATCTTTCAACAGCTTGCGCAGCATCTGCACGAATCCGTAGACGGCATTCGTGGCGAAGCCCGAGGAGTTCGTCAGGTTGCGGATGGCGTAGTACGAGCGGTAGACGTTGTTGGAACCGTCGATGATGAACAGCGTCGGCGGTCGTTTCTTGGCGGCGGCCATGGGAGGGGCGATTATAGGTTTGTCACGGTCACGGCCGTTGTCGGTTCTCAGTTGTCGGTTGTCTGCGAGTGTTGCCTCGCGGCCAACTGCTCCAGGTTCACGGTCTCATGAGCAACGAACCCCTATGAGACTCTGAAGCCTTGAGCCTCGGAGGCATTCGACGACTCGAAGATTCCGAAGACTTTCTCGTCAAACGCTACAGCCCCAGATAACCGCCAACTCCCGACAACGGCGCGAAGACGCCTGAAAGCACTAACGGACCCTTTCGGGTCCGTTGTGGTACTTCAGGCTGGACTGCTGCGACTGGTAGGTGGGTTCAAGAAGCTAGGTGAGTAAATCGTCCAAATCGGTCCAATAGTCAAGGAGGGAGTCCGCAGCAGCCACTTGGCGCAGGCAAGTCGGAAGGGACCCGCGCAAGCGTGATTTCGACGTCCATTTCGAAATCAGTTTCATCGTGCTCTGGCTCATTGCGAAGGGCGGGCCAACTCTCCCTACCCTGGAGAACTCGCTCGAAGCCCTGATTCCAGTTTGCGAGCCCAACCGCAGAAGTCCTGACAAACGAGCGACCTGCACATCCCTCGGAAAACCAGCCCGCGTCACCGCCGCCCGACGCGCTGACCGGGAAACTTTTCCCTTCGCTGGCGGGCCGGTTGCAATTCTGACCGGGGCATGCTGAAAACCTCGGTTGTGGTCGCCGCCTCTCTCCTCCTCTCTCTCCCCGCCGGCGCGCAGCAGTGGAGTATCGGCGTCGGGAGCGGTGCTTTCGTCTTTGGCGACTTCGTCGAGCGACGGCTGCGTCCCGCGAGTGGCGCAGGTTCCGCCGGCACGGTGACAATGGTCCTGACGGCCGAGACCAGTGCGGGCCTGGCGGTCGACCTCGAACGCGAATTCGCCCCCCGGTGGGCCATTCGTCTCGAGGGGGCCTTCACCAGGTCGGATCTCGCGGTTGGTGAGCAGGGTGACTCTGATTCCGTGACCATTGACGCGGGCGAGATGGACGTCACCACGTTTGCCGTCCCGCTCGTCTTCCGCATCAACCCGCGCGGTGCGTTTCGCTTCCACCTCATGGGCGGTCCCGCGTACGCGAGCTACCGCATCGGGGGACGGTCGAATATCTCCGGCATCGTACCGATCGCTGAAACGCGCTCCGAGTGGGGCATCGTTGCCGGCGGAGGAGTGGCGTGGTGGGTGAGTGACCGGTTCGCCATCGAGGGCAACATCTCCGACATTGCAACCTCCTCGCCGTTCGACCGCGAAGACTTTCCCGATGTGCCCGGCTTCAACATTCCCAGGCCTCACAACGTCCATACGACTGTCGGAGCGAGGTGGCGGTTCTAGGCCGGCACGGCCGGCAGCGCTGGTTGCTCCGCCACCGTGACGCTCGTCGTCTGAGGAGCGCCTTCTGCCGGGAGAGACTCTTGGGCTCCCCCCCTCCGTGTTCACCCCCCGGCCACGGGTGGGATGAACGCCAGCTCGTCACCCTCGCGCAGCACGGTCCCCGGCGCCGCGTACGATTCGTTGATGGCGATCATGGGTGGCTGCGTGTAG
>JANMSA010001052.1:0-8902 GCA_031388865.1 Acidobacteriota bacterium
GAAGACCGGGGGCCGCGCGAGCGTTGATCCGCGCTCTGGCCCAAGCCCGCTAGCGCCGGGTCGTAAGTCTGGAACTCGAGAATCGAGTCTGCCGCCCACGTCTCTCGAGTGACGAGCTCTTCAAGACGGTTTTGTAGGCTGCGGCCGTCGCGCGAGTTCGGGTTCCTCCTCAACCCTGTAGTTTCCGCCTTCTTGACCTCCGAAGCCTTGGCGAAGGGGGTCAGGCGGACGGTCGCCTCCGTTGAGTGCGCGATGCACAGCTCAGACGAGGAGCCGGGTTTGCGCCACCCCGAGGAGAAAGAGTCCCATCACACTGCTTTAAACGTTGCCGGTTATTTGACGTCGCAATGATTCGCTCCAGAACGCCCCTATGTTATTGAATGCATTACCAGAATCCTGTTGACGGATGAGTCTATTCTGGGCCATAAAGGGCGGTACGACATTGGCGTCTCGAACCGCGAGGTTTGTAGGACAGCCATGAAGTTTAAGCGACTCAATGGGTCGACCTAGGGTCGGCCCTTCGGTGTTTTTGGAGAAGTACGGCTGAGCTCGGAGGATGCTCTGCCGCGTTGGTACGGCCCCGGACGCGAGTCCGGCTCTCTGCTGCTCACTACAACTGATCGTCGCGGGTGTTGTCATCTGCAAATCGTCGTGGCGGGGCGGAGCCGTGTCTCCCGCTCCCATAGACGTGTATTGCGTGAGCCCTCGGCTTCCTGGCCTGTACGGTTGCGGTTCCGGCCTGTAAGTCAGAGGGCGGTAGCCTGTCCGATGAGATCCTTCTCGATGTTCCGCAGTCGCACCTGGTTGGGCAACGTCGCTTTCTGGTGGTTCGTGTCGGGGGCGCTGCTATTTCCTGCACGCGGGTGGGCACAGGCTGCACCGCCTCCCCTGACCGGCGCCACGACCCAGACGATCGACGAAGTTCGTAAGGACTACCCGTTCCACATGGGCCCCCTGTACCTAAAACCGCAACTCCAGTTGAAGGAGTTCGGGGTCGACACCAACGTCTTCAACCAGGGAGATGCGCCACAATCGGACTTCATGGCGACATTGACCCCGCAGACCCAGGTTGCGATGACTTTTGGCCGCCGCGCCCTCCTGACGTCGACCCTCGGCACTGACCTGGTCTACTACCAGAAATTCTCGAGCGAACGATCGGTCGATCCTCAGGTAGGGATCCGGGCGGAAATGTATGCTAAGCGGTTGACGTTGTTTGCGCAGAACTCGTATTTGAACACGCGCCAGCGATCGAACAACGAGATCGATTTGCGGACCCGCCATCTGCAGAACGATGTCGGCGGCGGCGTCAGCGTGCGACTGACGCCGAAGGTGTCCGTAGAAGTAGCCGGCGGAATCGGCAAAACGCGCTACAAAGACAGAGTGTATTTAGGCCAGAATTTGAAGGAAACACTCGACCGCGATACGACCGGCTTCAGTGTCACGGCGCTCGACCGCCTGACACCGCTTACAACAGTGTCGGTGCGCTACGAGAGGCTTCGCGACGACTTTCCGTTTAGTCCCGACCGCAATACAAACAGTTTCAGCGTCGTGCCCGGAGTAACGTTCAAGCCGAGGGCGTTGATCAAGGGCTACGCAGCTCTGGGCTATCGCAGTTTCACGCCCAACAGTCCACTCATGCCGGATTACGTCGGACTCGTCTCACGGCTGAATTTGTCGTATTCGCTCTTCGGGTCCACGACATTTGGCGTCAGCTTCGACCGCGATGTGGCTTACTCCTTCGAAGTGTCCAACCCCTACTACCTCGACAACAGTGTCGGGCTCTTTGTTCGTCGTCAACTCACAGGCCGGTTCGACGTAATCCTCAATGCGACGCGCAATCGTGCCGATTACAGAGACCTGGGTCTACCGACAGCGGTACCACCGGATGAGCGCACTGATACGACCGACACGTTCGGCGGAAACGTCGGCTATCGTTTGAAGGGCCAGACGCGCCTCGGTTTTGGCGCGTCCTATTACAAGCGTGACTCCACACGTGTGACGTTCAGAGAGTACGACGGGTTCCGCATCGGCATGACGGCGACGTACGGGTTCTAGTCCGCGCAAGAGGCGTTATGAAGAGCATCATCGTGTCACTCACAATCCTGTGCTTGTCTGTCGGTTTCCCGCTGGCACAGTCCGCGGGCGACTATGTGATTGGCCCGCAGGACGTGTTGAGCATCCAGGTCTTCGATCAGGCGGATCTGGGGGGCAAGTACACGGTCGAAACGGATGGGACCTTCACGTTCCCGATGATCGGCCGTGTGAGCGCCGCGGGGATGACGCTCCGCAACTTCGAAGCGGAGCTCAAGAAGAAGCTTGCGGACGGGTACTTCCGGAATCCGCAGGTGACGGTCGCGATCGAGCAATACCGCAGTAAGCGCATCTTCGTCATGGGCGAAGTGAGAAATCCAGGCCCCGTGCCGCTGACCGGCGGGATGACCCTGATCGAAGCGCTCGCGCGTGCCGGATCGACGCTGCCCTCAGCGTCCGGAGAAGTAGCCATCGTCCGCGCTCCCCAAGGCGCGACCGGTCCGATTCTTCCAGATCCCGAGAAAGCCTTCGAGATCTTCCGCGCCAGCATTCGCGACTTCGAAGCCGGGTCCATGAGGCGCAACATCGCCCTGCAGGACGGTGATACGGTTTTCGTCCCCCGCGCAGAGAGCATCTACGTGTTCGGCCAGGTGAAGAGCCCTGGAGCCTACGCCATCCAGAAGGACACCACCGTCCTCCAGGCGTTGTCGCTCGCGGGCGGCGTCACCGAAAACGCGGCGATGAATCGCATCAAGGTCGTTCGGATCGTCAACGGGGAAAAGCAGGAACAGAAAGTCAAGCTGACTGACTCGGTGAAACCGGGCGACACGCTGATTGTTCCGGAAAGATACTTCTGAGCCCGCTGCGCTCTATTCGTCTCGTCGATTGAAAGGCCCCATGTCCGAGCAGTTGTTGCCAGACCCCCTTCCCGACTCCCGGCAGCCGCGCCTGCGCCTTGCGCAGGACGGGACTCGCGGTGAGCGGCCCTACGTCCCGCAGGGGAATGTCACCGAACCGCGGGCTGTCCACCTTCTGGACTACGTCAAGGTTCTCTACAAGCGGCGGTGGACCGCAATCACCGCGTTTCTCCTGGTGGCTGTCAGCGTGACCGTCTACACGTTCACGGCGATTCCCATCTACGACGCGAAGGTTCGGCTTCTGGTCCAGGCCGAAGATCAGAACGTCGTCGAGTTCAAGAAGGTCGTGGAAGAAGGCCAGTCGAGGGCCGACTACTATCAGACCCAGTACAACATGTTGCAGAGCCGTGCGCTGGCACGGCGCACGATTGACCAGTTGCAGCTTTGGGAAGGGCCGCCATTCGCAGGGAAATCAGAAGCCGGCTTTAGTCTCAAGCGCTCGGTCGCGGCGCTGCCTGGCGCCATCATCGGCCTGTTCCGCACTGCCGACCGTGAACCGGCCGTGGACCCGATTCCGGGAGCCGATGAAACTGCCGCGCAGTCGAGGGTGATCGATGCCTTTGTCGGGAACCTGACTGTGGCCCCGGTGCGGAACAGCAGGCTGGTCGACCTGCGCTACTCACTCCCGGACCCGGCAATGGCGACGACGATCGCGAATGCCTTGGCCAAGAATTACATCGAACAGAACCTCGAGTTTAAGTTCCTCGCTTCAAAGGAAGCGAGCGACTGGCTCGGCCAGCGTCTCGCGGAACAGCGGCAACTCGTGGAGGTCGCGGAAGCGAAGCTGCAGCAGTACCGGGAGCAGAACGACGCCATTTCGTTCGAAGACCGGCAGAACATCACCGTGCAGAAACTCGGCGATCTGAACGCGGCGGTGACACGCGCCAAGACCGTGCGGATAGAGAAGGAAGCGGTCTACAACCAGCTGCGCGAGAGTCAGTCGAATCCTGCCCTTCTCGACACCTTCCCGGCGATTCTCTCGAACGGCTACATCCAGCAGCAGAAAGTCGAGCTGGCGGCCCTCACCAGCCAGCACGCCCAGCTGTCCGAAAGGCTTGGCGAGAAGCATCCCCAGATCACCGCGCTGCAGATTTCGATCAAGACCGCGCAGAACAAGCTGCAGGGGGAGATCGGAAAAATCGTTCAATCGGTGCGAAGCGATTACCTTGCGGCGGTGGCCCAGGAGCAGAGTCTTGTCAGCGCCTTGAATCAGCAGAAAAGCGAAGCGCTGGCCATGAATCGGAAAGCCATCGACTATGGAGTACTGGAGCGGGACGCCCAGAGCAGCAAGCAGCTGTACCAGAACCTGATGCAGCGTGCCAAAGAAACCGGCGTGACCGGCGAGCTCAAGACGAGCAACATCCGGGTCGTGGATCCGGCTGAGCTGCCGCGGTCCCCGACGAGTCCAAAGAAGCAGCTCAACATGCTCGTGGGCCTCTTCGGCGGGCTGCTCTTCGGAACCACGCTGGTGTTTTTCTTCGAGTACCTGGACAGCCGGATCAAGACGCCGGATGAGATACGCCTGCACCTCGGGCTCGCCCACCTGGGTTTGCTCCCTGCGCTCGATCCGAAGGGTGGCTATCCATTGATCAACAATGGTGTTCCGGCACTCTTCAGCGAAGCCTTCCGCGCCGCCCGTACGAACGTATTGTTCTCGTCGGCCCAGGAAGGCGCCCGTTCACTGGTCGTGACCAGCACTGGACCGGGAGAAGGCAAGAGCATGGTCGCGGCCAACCTGGCCATCTCGCTCGCGCAGGCCGGCCAGCGGGTCCTGTTGATTGACGGCGACATGCGCAAGCCGAAGGTCCACGAGATTTTTGGGTTTCCGCAGGAGCCCGGGCTGTCCAACGTGCTCGTCGGCAACGCCAAGGCCAGTGACGCGGTCAAGAAGTCGCCTGTCTCTGGCCTGTGGCTGCTGTCATCGGGAATGAATCCACCGAACCCGGCCGAGCTCCTCGGCTCGAAACGCTGCCGGGAATTCGTGATGTCGCTTGAGGGGCACTTCGACTGGATCATTATCGACTCGCCGCCGGTGATGGCGGTTACCGACGCAGCCCTGGTGGCGCATTACGCAAGCGGTGTTGTGTTCGTCGTCGGATGCGAGATGACGAGCCGTCACGCCGCCAAGCGGGCGCTGGACCAGCTCGAGCAAGCGCAGGCGAAATTTGTGGGGGCCATTCTCAACCGGGTCGATCTCGAGCACAACGCCTATTACTACTCTCAGTACTACCGTCGCGAATACAGCCAGTACTACGCGACGAAGACCTAGTCATTCACCAGACACCATGCGCATACTCGTGACGGGCGGAGCCGGATACATCGGTTCGGTTCTCGTTCCCTCGCTGCTTCACCAGGGCCACAGTGTCACGGTCATCGACCGGTTTGTCTTTGGCCAGACCTCGCTGACCGATTGCTGCTGCTACGACACGTTCCGCATCATTCGCGGCGACTGCCGCGACCGGCGCGCGATGGCCGCCCTGGTGGCTGATGCGGACGTGATTCTTCCACTTGCCGCGCTGGTTGGCGCGCCGATTTGCGACCGTGATCCGTATGCGGCGCAGAGCACCAATGAGGACGCGGTGAAGCTCGTCTGCGAGCTGGCGTCGAAAGACCAGTGGATCGTGATGCCCACCACCAATAGCGGATATGGAATCGGCGAAGCCGGCATCCATTGCACGGAGGAGACCCCGCTCCGGCCGATCTCGCTGTATGGCAGGACGAAGGTCGGGGCCGAGCGGGCGGTCCTCGAGAGAGAGAACTCCATCAGCTTTCGTCTCGCCACCGTCTTCGGCATGTCGCCCCGCATGCGGCTGGATCTCCTTGTCAACGATTTCGTCTACCGCGCCCTGACCGATCGGTCAATCGTTCTCTTCGAGGCGCATTTCAAGCGCAACTACATCCATATCAGAGACGTGGTGAAGGCGTTTGGTCACGCGCTGGACAACTTCCCGGCAATGAGAGGTCGGCCCTACAATATCGGTCTCGACGATGCCAATCTCTCGAAAGAAGAGCTGTGCGTCGAGATCAAGAAGCAGGTGCCCCAGCTGATATGGCTCGAAGCGCCCATCGGTGAAGATCCGGACAAGCGGGACTACATCGTGTCGAACGCCCGGATCGCCGCGACGGGATACCGCACTGAGTGGCCTCTCTCCAGGGGCATCGCCGAGCTGATCAAGGGCTACTCGATTCTCGGGAACGCCCGGGCGTTCGGAAACGCCTGACACCGGTGATTATCTCCAGGGCGCCAGTCAGAATCAGCTTCTTCGGCGGCGGCACAGACTTTCCCGAACATTTTTCCAAACACGGTGGAGCTGTGCTCGCGACCGCCATCGACAAGTACTCCTACGTGACGGCCAGCCCGTTTCACAGCCACCTGTTCGATTACGCGCTCAAGGTGTCCTACCGGCAGAACGAGTCGGTCCGCGCCGTGTCGGAGATTGAGCACCCGGTCTTCCGCGAATGTCTGAAGTACTGCGGCCTGGAGCGGGACATCGAGCTGCACACCGTGGCTGACCTGCCGGCGTTCACCGGGCTCGGATCGTCATCGGCCTTCACCGTCTCGCTGCTGCATGCCCTGTTCGCGTACCAGGGCCGGCACGTCAGGCCGCTCGACCTGGCGCGTGCGGCGATCCATATCGAGCGGCAGGTCCTGGGCGAGTCGGTTGGCTGCCAGGATCAGGCGATCGCGGCGATTGGCGGATTCAATGTGATCGAATTCCGCGGCCAGGACGAGATCCTGGTCCACCGTGTCTGTCTCACGCCGGAGAGGATCGCGGAGCTCGAGGCGCACCTGTTCGTCGTCTACACGGGACTCAAACGGCGCGCGGCAGACATCGAGACGCGGAAGGTCCGCCGCATCGCCGAGCACGAGGCGACGCTGACCTGCATGCGGCGAATGGTCGACCGCGGCCGCGATCTCCTGCTCGAGGACGGATCGCTGGAGGCGTTCGGTCTGCTGCTGCACGAAGCGTGGATGGCGAAACGGTCGCTCGAGGATGGCGTGTCGAGCCCGGAGATCGACACGACGTATCAGAGCGGGCTCGAGGCCGGGGCCTGGGGCGGCAAGCTGCTCGGCGCCGGCGGCGGCGGATTCCTGCTGTTCGTCGCGCCGCCCGAGTCGCATGACCGCCTGCGACGCACGTTCGCCGACAAGTTCTCCCTGGCGGTTCGCGTCAACGCTCCCGGCTCGCAGATCATCTTCAACTGACCATGTCGCTGTGTGAGCCAGGTTCGGCGTGAGCAGAATCGCTGTCATCGGCAGCAACTCGTTTTCGGGCGCCGCCTTTGCCGCGCATTGCCTTCAGCAGGGGCTCGAGGTCCTCGGCGCGAGCCGCTCGCCTGAGCCCGCCCGCTGTTTTCTGCCGTACCGCTGGCTGCCCGAAGCCTGCCAGGCGCGGTTCACCTTCGTCCGCGCCGATCTGAACGCCGACCTCGATCGGCTGATGGCATCCCTCCGCGAGTTCCGTCCCGGCTGGGTCGTCAACTTCGCGGCGCAGGGGATGGTCGCGGAGAGCTGGGAGCGCCCCGTCGACTGGTACCGCACCAACGTGCTCGCGAACGTCGCGTTCCACGATCGGCTCCGTTCCGCCGACTGGCTCGAGAAGTACGTCCACGTCGGAACCCCGGAGGTCTACGGCAGCACCACCGGCCGGATCGATGAGGGGGCGCCGTTCCATCCCAGCACGCCGTACGCGGCCTCTCGTGCCGCATGCGATCTCCATTTGTCGACATTCCTGCAGCGTTACGGTTTTCCCGTCGTCTGGACGCGCGCGGCCAACGTCTACGGACCTGGGCAGCAGCTGTACCGAATCGTCCCGCGCACGATTCTGGCTGTCCGCACAGGGAAACGGCTCAAGCTGCACGGCGGCGGACGCTCGGTTCGCTCGTTCATTCACATCAGGGACGTGGCCGACGCCACCTTGCGAGTGGCGCGCCAGGCGGAGCCCGGATCGTGCTTTCACTTGTCGACCGAACGATTCGTGTCGATCCGCGAGCTCGTCGAGATCCTCTGCGGCCTCCTGCGAGTCGATATCGAGGCCGTCGTCGAAACGAGCGAGGAGCGGCCCGGCAAGGATCCCGCCTACTACCTCGATAGCGGAAGGGCGCGACGTGATCTGGGCTGGGCCGACTCGACGCCGCTCGAGCGCGGTCTCGAAGAAACGATCGCGTGGGTCGACGAGCACCAGCGCGAGTTGATGCGGCAGCCGCTCGAATACATTCACAAGCCATGATTCCGGTCACACAAGGCACATCCATCATCCCGTTTGCGGACGCGCCGGCCCATTGTGCTGCCCTCCGCAGATCCGGCCTGCGCATCGTCCAGTGCCACGGGACGTTCGACCTGATTCATCCCGGCCACATCGTCCATTTCGAGGAAGCGAAAGCGCTCGGGGACGTCCTGATCGTGACGATCACCGGCGAACGGTTCGTGAACAAGGGCCCCGGCCGCCCGTACTTCAGCGACGACATGCGCGCGCGCTGGCTGGCCGCGCTGCGCTGCGTCGACTACGTCGTGGTCGTTCCGTATCCGGCGGCGGTCGAGGCGATCGAGTGCGTCAAGCCGCATGTCTACTGCAAGGGCCGGGAGTACGAGACACCCGCGAACGACGTCACCGGCAATATCGCGGACGATGTGGCGGCCGTCGAGCGAATCGGTGGAGAGATTCGATACGTCGGGTCAGTGGTCTTCAGCTCTACGCGACTGATCAACGAGCATTTCGATCCGTACCCGGCCGACGTCAAGGCTTTTTGCCAGAGTGTCGCTGCCTCGTGCCCTCCCTCAGACTTCAGGCGTCTGGTCGATGACTTTCAGCAGCTTCGGGTGCTCATCGTTGGCGACCTCATTTTCGATCGGTACGCGACGCTCGAGGTACAGGGACTTACGTCGAAGAACCGCGTCCTCTCGGGCCGCTTCGTTTCGGAGGACATGCAAGCGGGCGGCGCCCTGGCGGTGT
>JANMSA010001055.1:0-4318 GCA_031388865.1 Acidobacteriota bacterium
GCTGGCGCGGCTTACCGGGTCAGCCCTTCTCGCCCCGCCCAGGCAGCTGCCGCCGCCCGGTTCTCCACGCCGAGCTTGTCCAGGATATGGCGGACGTGACTGGCAACGGTGGGCGGGGCGAGCACGAGTATGTCCGCGATCTCCCGATTCGAAAGGCCGCCGGCGACGAGCTTGAGCACCTCGTGTTCCCGTCCGGAGAGTCCGGTTGCGGCTGCTAACTGCGCGGCGTGAACGTCTTTCGAACGCCAGGACCGGGGTACTTCGCCAGGCGGCATAGTGCTGCTGAAGAATTCTCGAAGACACTCCTGAGTGTCGTCGCTAAGATGCATGGGTTCTGGCTCGTGATCGACGACGAGACGCGCGCCCGGGATGGCACGGACGAACGATTCCGCGACATCAATCGGATGCCACAAGGCTGCGCGGTGGATTATTAACGTCGGTACGCGCAGGCGAGCGACAACCATGGAGATGTCCCACGACGCGAGCGTCCTGAGGGTCGCTGTGAAGCTCGCTTGATCGTTGGTTTCCTTGAAGTTTTCCACGAGGTCGGGTGACATCGGCGCGCCGGGATCGGGGTTTCCCCAAGTCTTGATGAAGGCTTCGGCGAACCAGCCCCAATCGCCGCGGGCTGCTGCGATCCACGATTGCTGTCGCGGATGTTCGGCCCAACCTGATTGTGGATAGGGGTGATGCAGGACGAGTCCCCGAACTCGGGGGGCGCGTTCGAGGGCAAGGTGCACGGCCTCGAACATGCCGAGCCGGTTCGCGTACACGTGAAACGACTCGAATGCGAGATGATCAGCGACTGCAAGGCAGTCGGTGATGAATAGGTCTTCGGAGATAGGGATCCCTCGACTCGACCTGCCGGTGCCGCGGCGGTCGAATTTGCCAGTGTGAAAGTCGTCTAGCAGCGGGGCGGCGCACGGGCCGGAATAGCCCAAGGTTATTCCGACTGAAGGGATAGTCAGCATCGCGGGGCCGTGGCCCCGTTCGGCGCATGCGATACTCGCGCCATCGGCTGTATGCACATACTGGATGCTGTGCCCTACCATCCGGCGAACCGCTGGTGGCGGCGGCTGAAGGCGACGAGTGCGCGACCAGGATGTGAACTATTCGCTCGCAAGATGCAACCTCAGGGACGAGTCTACACGACGTGACAAGCCGTTCGCTATGTCGGACGGTGGACGGAACTTCTCAAGCGTCCCACCATTCCGTGCGCCGCACCGGTCGTTCTGCGGTGAGCCTCCATCACTATGACCGAATCGTGTGCATTCGGGGACAGACGCGATCCCGACCGCTGTCGCGTAACGCCCGTCAGGCTGGTAACAACGTCGCGGCCGGTGAGCTCCTCGTCAGAAGCGCCACGCCAGCGGCGAGCGCCCACACAACCAGAGCAATCATGGGAATGAACATCACGCCGGCCAACAGGATGAAGGCGCAGACGAAGCCGAGCCAACACAGCCAGTTGGGCATCGCTCCGGTGCGCTTCCAGTCGCCGGAAATCGCCGTTATCGCCGCTGCGGCCGAGAGCCCGCCGACGATCAGGATCGTGCCATACCCGAGGCTGGGGAGGAACCGTGCTACCCCCGCATCCACTGGCGTGTCGTGATCAAGGCTTCGGCACCCATCGTCGCGATGGCGACCGATCCGAGAGCGAAGGCAGCCGCCGCGAGGTACGCGGCAGCGCGCGCGATGGAGGCAAGCGTGCTGCCAGACCGGAACTCGAGGGTGGCGAGCACCACGAGGGCGAGTGATCCCACGGTCATGAAGTAGACGCTCGCCAACAGCGTCTTCTGGTTTCCGCTGTCCTGGTAGTAGCCAACGAAATCGGCGTCCGGATCAGCCCCGCTGGGTGTCTCGCCTGGGGCGACCATGGCAGCCAGAAAGAGCACGGCGAAGAGTATTGCGGCTACCCCCGCGACCTTTGAATCCGACATCAGTGCGCCTCCGTAGTTTTGATCCCGGCGGAATTCTTGCCGATCGCTCGATGGCGCGCAAGGCTGGTCCCGGTGGAGGCACAAAGCAAGGGTTCGGACGTGGAGATATAATCCCGAACTGTTTCGCCAGGAGAATCGTCGCGCCCTAAGGCAAGACCCCACGTGGGGCGGCGAGGGCGTAGCGGGCCTCCACGAGCGACTGAAGGGCGACGACGGTCTGCGAAGCGAGTAAACGATCCGTGCTGGCCACCGTGCCGGGCTGAGCCCTGAGCGCAAACACACCGCTGTCACTCGCCTCCGTGGGTCCGCGACAACTACTGGCGTCCTGCCAGCCGGGCATCGGCGGTCAACGCCTGGCGGGCGATGCTCGCGAGAGGAGGTGGAGTATGTCGTGGCTCTGGGTGCTGGCAGCGGCGCAACTGGCACTCGCCTGGGCGCTGTTCCAACTGGACGCGGAATCGGCGGCGGTTGACCCTCGCACTCTCGGCGGTTGGCGCGCTGTTGGCGCACACGCGGCGTTTAGGCGGGCGCTGGGTGACCAGCCGGGTTGTGAGGGGCGCCTTCGGGTGGAGGCACAAAGCAAGGGTCCCGGACGTGGAGCGGGTAGGGATTCTCGTCGCAGGGACCCTTGGCGCGAAACTATAGTAGAGCGCTTCTGGCGATGCTAGTAGCGGCGGACGACCTCCCAAGCGGACTTGTCGCCGTAGCGCTCCTGCTCGCCTTCAACGATGAAGACGTCGTTTGCCGCGCAGCCCTCGGGCGTGGCGTCCTCCTCGTGCGGCTCGCCGATGCGGTGGTCGCAGTCGCCGGCCTCGCCCGCGAAGTCCTCGCGCTCGGCGACACCACTACGCGTATCGCCACCACCGCGCGGTCCGCCATCGCCACATTCCGAGTGAGGGGGCGGGCGCCAGTGGCCTCCTCCACGATGCACACGCTCCCCGCTCACAGGTTCACGACCTCGTGTCGTACGGGTTTGTGCGACGGTGGCTACCGCGCCAGACTACGCTTCGTGTCCAACGAAACGCGCATCCTCGTCCTCGGTCAGAGCAACTCTGGCGGGGCACAGCTCGGCGACCCCACCGCAGCGTGGCCCAACATCATTGCAGGCGCGCTTGCCGACCTCGTTGGTTCGCCGATCGCCCTCACTTTTCGGACGTTCTACGCCCACGCTCCGGGGGCCAGCACTTATCTGGGTCGTGAGCTTATCCGTGGTCGGCCCGATATCGCCGTTCTGATGCTCACGCCGTTCGCGTTCCTGGTCCCGATGGTCGGTCCAGGAGTACGCCGACGATATGGAGATCGCGCCGGCGACGCGTACCAGTGGCTCGAAAGGCGCTTCGACCGGGCAACTCGCGGTGGCAGCCCCCTCGGCTCCTCCGCAAACCGGATGGCGCGACGACTGACTCACGCCGTCCTCGGTGCAGCGCCAACAACGTCATACGACGTTGTGTTGGAGGGGACGGCCGAAGCGCTCCGCCGCCTGGCACACGACGAGCAGGTGCAGGTAGTGGCCGTCCAGGGGTTCATCCGTCTGCCCTCGGGGACCGCTAGCAAAGCCCGTGAGCGAAGTTCGCTCGTGCGGCGCTATCTGGACGATACGCGTACGCTCGCTGAGCGGCTGAATGTTACGTATCTGGACCTACCGCAGGGTACGCTCCAAGAGACCGATGCCTTCTTTCTCCCGGACAGCACGCACATCACGGCCGCCGCACATCGCGCCGTCGCTGAAGTGATCCTAAAAGCGTTCAAAGACGGACGGATATCCGCCCGTTCGGATTGACTGATATGGTTCCGTTAGTTTGAGGCCGCAAGGGTAAGCCGTAGAGTCGCTGGTAGCCCTCGACGCGTGCAGGCAGTGCCACCCCAATCGCTTAGCACTCCACGGGCCGTCGTCCCTCCCGCGGCACCTTCAAACTCGCTGCCAGCGAACGCTCCTGCAAGAACGTGACCCCCAGGCGCAGTTGCGCGAGCGGGGTCATACCAAACTGTTCCTCCGCCCGGTGGATCTCTTCGTTGAGCGACTTGATCTGGCGGTAGAGCGGGTTGGTCACCAGTTGGTCGTGGGAGCCGCGAATGAGCGGTTGCTTCGTCCACGCCTCCCACAGCCGATACCGCTGACTCACGCACCTGATCCAGTGTTCCAGTGCTTCTCGATGGGCCGACAAGGTGACCGTTCGGGCGACAGGAGAGCTCCAGAACTCGGTCCACACGCGGACCGCTTCGCCGTCGATATCCGCTGGCGGAGCGGGCGGGCTCACGACACCCTCGGCAAGGACTGTCAGCGGCCTTGCGCGCTGCGGCCGGCGATCGGCCAGCTGGGCGGGGAATCGTTGCCGCTTACCGGCCATCTGTCTCTCCTCCAACTAATTCCGTCATCTTGC
>JANMSA010001069.1:0-3738 GCA_031388865.1 Acidobacteriota bacterium
CCCGCGGGTCGTACTCGCGCATTCGCTGACGGACCTGTGCGACGAACGCGCTGTGGAGCGGGGTAGGGAACGGTTGTTGTGCACGATCGTTCTCGAGAGCGGTGACGGCTTCATCCGCCTGGCGCCGGCCCGTGCGGGCCGCCATCATTCCATCCGTAAGAATCCGGAGGTTCTCGAGCAAAGCCAGCTTGAGCATGCTGGGCCATGCCCACAGCTCGCCTAGGGTCAAGGGAGCGACGGTCTGGAAGGCGAGAACGAAACGAGTCAGCCTCTCCAGGTCGAGCCGGCCGTCGCCGTGCCGGATGAGCGTAAGGGCCATCGCATCGATGCGCGCTTTTCCAGAATGCTCGCGGGCGGCAAGCTTTGGAAGCTTTCGGTAGTACCCGTTCGGCAGATCGTAGCCTACCGCCTGCGCCTCCGATTCCACGAGGTGAAAGTTGTCGAGGAGCCACTCGGCAGCGGGGTCGACGACGTCTCCGCGCCGAACATCGGCGGCGAGCTCCCGATACGCTCCGCGCAGGACGCGGATGTTGTCCCGCAGACGCGCTCGCACATCGTGCTCGCCGGTCCTCGAACCGCGGGCGAGCGTAAAGAGCCCGGCCATCGACTTGGCCCGGTCTTCAAGGCTCTCGAGACTCAGTGGCTCGCCTCGAAGAGGCGTGGGCTCGTCAGGGCGCCGTTTGAAGAACACTCCCATTATTCCCGCACAGATCCGAGAGCGCGGCGCCTGGTCGGCTTGAACGATTCAATCGCCACGCTGCCTCCGATACCGCTTCCGTCAACTTGGTCCATGGCGTCCGAACTGTCGCACTCGTTACCTGATCGTCTTTCCATGTCCGTCGTCGACGAGCGGCGCGACTCTTGATCAGTGACCAATCAGCGCAACGTCACGGGTTCTCCGGCCTGAATCGCAATCGTGACGACTCTCAGCTGTTTCGGACCCGGCTGCACCGAAATGACCACTCTTGTTGTTTTGGGACCTGATTGGAGGATTCACGCGCGTCTGTCGCAGCGCCGCCGATCGTGATTTGTTCGGACTGGCCGGCTTTGTTTCTGGAAGTGAAGCCCGCCTAAGTTTCACTGGAACTGCGCGCCGGGTGAAACAGAGGCCTGCACGAACCTTGCCGTATAGTAAACGGTGCGCACTGGTGTTGCCGCATCGGAAACCAGGCGTCACCGCACATCGCGCCATCCCAGGAGAGAAACCGGACATGTTGGAAGGAACGGTCGTCGTGCAGTGACGCTGCGTCTCTTCGCCGTTCTGCTCGCCGCCTACGCCTTGCACTTTACGTGGGAGATGGGCCAGGGCCCGTTGTTCGCGACGATGGACCGGCTGCCGTTCTGGGAAGCCACGGCCTGGTGCGGTCGGGCGGCGGGATGGGATGTCGTCATCAGCTCCGCCGCATACTGTGCGGCTGCGCTTGTGGGACGCCGCCTCCAATGGTTTGAGCAGCCTGCGTGGTGGCCGTTCGCGATCTACTTCGCGGTGGGACTCACCGTCACGATAGCCATCGAGCGCTGGGCGATCTCTATCGGCCGTTGGCAGTACCGGGAGGCAATGCCGACGATCGCCGGCATCGGCCTGTCACCGCTTTTGCAGTGGATCGTCATCCCGGCAGCGATCGTCTTCGTCGTGCGAAGGGTCATGCGCGCGATGCACAGTTCGCGATGACTGTGGGGTCCATGGTGACACGCGTCACGCTGTCTCGTGAGTCACGGCATGGAGCATGCCTCTCTCACCAGCCTACATTGCGCGCAGGCATCGTGATGAGGCGGACCCTCGATCAGGCACCACGCGTCTGGCTTCGCCGCTTCAGTGGCGTCACGCTGGTGTTCGTAATCGCGGTGCTGATTGCTCCACTTGCCATGGGGCTTCTGCAGTGCCTGATGCCATGCTGCCAGGCAGAAGCGACGCCATCGTCGAATTCGATCGCCGCAGTCAACTCCTGCCGCATGGCGACCTGCGCAACTCGGACGGAACCCGCTCCGCGGCAGGAAGCCGCGAGGATCGCCGCTCGCGAGGTTGCATCGGAGCGGACCGGCGAGCTCGTAATTGCCCTGGCATCGAGCGCAGACGCCGGTTCCAACGGGTCGCTGCTTCACTCCCTGCCTCCCCCGTCACCGCGCGGCACTGACGCGCCCCTGCACGTCCTGAACTCCACCTTCCGCATCTGATCCGCGGCTTCCCCCTCTCGACCGCCGGCGCACCCGTGCGTCCGGACGGAAGGAGACCGCAATCGTGATCCGAACTCTTGCCCTCGTGCTCCAGGCCAAAGTGCGATCAGCACACCCACCCTCGACGCCAACATGACGGCGAGATCCAACTGAACTAAGGAGAACTCTCGATGAAACGCACCCTGATCACCCTCGCCGCTGTGTCCGTCTTTCTCTTCGCGCTCACTGCTTCTGCGGGCCAGACCAAACTCTTCGAGAACTATGAAAGCGTTCGCCAGGCTCTCCTGCGCGGCTCCGTCGAAGACGTCCAGCGGGATGCGCAGGCGCTCGTGAACGCTGCCCGCTCCGAAAAGCAGAACGCCATCGCCGAGCGCGCAGCGGCACTGGTCACAGTATCCAACCTGGAAGGCGCGCGCGACTCGTTCGCCATGTTGTCAGAGGAGCTCGTCCGCTTCCGTGACAGCCGCTCCGGTGCGCGTCCCGTCGTCGTCTATTGCTCGATGGAGAAGAAGTCGTGGCTCCAGCCCAAAGGCGCCCTGACCAATCCATACGTCGATGCGTCGATGCGCTCCTGCGGTGAGATCCGGAAGGACCGGACCGCGCCGGCGCCGCCGTCGAGCAATCCGCATCACTGACAGGAGGACTCATGCGCGGTTCGAAACGAGGTTCGATCCTGTTGCCGATCGGGGCGGTCATTCTTGCTCTGGCCGCGTCGGTGTCTGTCCCGTATTCCATCAAACGAGAGACCACATCGCAGCAGCGCCAGGCAATGACGGAACGTATTGCTGCTGATGCCGCCCTGGCAAAAGAACCGAAACTGATTCTCACGGCGCTCGCCGGGACGCTGCAGTTCGTGGACGCCCCAAAGCAGTCGCGCGAATTCATTGGCTACTACCACACCATCCAGCTCACGCCCGGACAGGAAGCGATCAAAAAGGAAGTCCTCGGTGCAATGCCGGCGGCCTGCTGCAGCAGCTCCACGGCGTACACCTGCTGCTGCCCGTGCAACCTTTCGAAAACCATCTGGGGTCTGAGCAATTACGTGGTCGCTCGACGCGGTGCCGACGCGAAGCAGCTGCGCAGCGTCGTGGACGCGTGGACGGCGTTCGTCAATCCGAATGGCTACACCGGGAGCGCCTGTGACACTGGCGGCTGCGAGCGCAGCCTATCCGCCGGTGGCTGCGGCGCAATGCAGGAAAACAAACTCATTGTCTGATTCCCAGGAGGGATCATGAAACGTACACACCTGATCATCATCATTGTTGCGGTCATGGCGCCGGTGCTCGGCCTCGGAGCCGCGCCGAAAGCGCGCGAAAAAGCCACGCCGCCAGCGGCGGCGCCCTCGAGCACCGCGAAGGCCGCCATCCGGTTCGAGGCAGTCGAGCCTCAGACGATGATATTCATCGAGCACTACAAGACCTTCCATCTGACTCCTGCGCAGGAGAAGATCAAGAGCGATGCGCTGTCTCCCCTAAAGGCGGTCTGCTGCAAAGACTTCTCGGCACTGACCTGCTGCTGCCCCTGCAACTTCTCCAAATCGCTCTGGGGCATGACGCACTACCT
>JANMSA010001128.1:0-1680 GCA_031388865.1 Acidobacteriota bacterium
GGCCCGTCCGGACATGGATCGTGCCGCACAGTCCTTCGAGGGTCTGGGTCCCCGCGCCCACATCACACTCGTGGACCGGCCCATCCACGTCAAGACACTGATCAGCGTCGCCCGCACGGCGGTGCGCAGCCGTCTCCGGCAGTACGAAATGCGCAATCTGCTCGCCGAGCAGCAGAAGCTCCTGGAGAGCGAGCGCGTGTCCACGCAACGGCTGTCCGGGCTGGCCGAGGCTTCGCTGGCAATCGCCTCGGCGCTCTCGCTGAACGAGGTGCTCCAGCTGATCACCGACCAGGCTGCCAAGGTCATCAACGCCCGGTTCGCCCTGATCCGGTTGCAGGTGCAGGAGAGCTCCGGAATCCGCACAATCGAGGCGACCTCCCCTCAGTCCATCGGCGAGCTCGGTGAGAGTCTGCACGGAGCGCTGGAAATCGTCGCCGCAAAGATTCACAACACCATCCGTTTGAATGGGGAGTCGCTGCGCGCTCTCGCAGGCGGCGGGGACTTCATGGGCGCGAACAGCATCATGGCCGCGCCGCTGCAGGAGCGGGAGGGAAGCACCATCGGGGTCCTGCTCCTCGCGGAGAAAGAGAACACGCAGTTCAGTACCGGTGACGAAGCCGTGCTCACACAGCTCGCGCAGATGGCTTCGGCCGCAGTGCAGAACGCCAGGCTCTATCGGGAAGCGCAAGAGGCCAATCGCGCCAAAGACGACTTTCTGGCGACCCTCGCGCACGAGCTGCGCACCCCCATGACCGGCATCCTCGGCTGGGTGCAGATGCTGAAGGTGGACGGCGACGCGAACCCTGATGCGGCACTGGCCATTCAGATGATCGAGAGCAGCACGCGCGTTCAAGCGCGGCTGGTCGAGGACCTGCTGGATGTTTCCCGCATCATCGCCGGCAAGCTCCGCGTCGAGCGCACCCCCGTGGAATTGGGGCCGGTCGTCGAAGCGGTCATCGAGACCTTCCGGGCCAGAGCGGCGGAATCCGGCGTCGAGCTCCGGACGGAAGTCGAGGAACGACCACTGAGTGTCTTCGGCGATGAGACCCGCCTGCACCAGGTGATCTGGAACCTCCTCTCCAACGCCATCAAGTTCACCCCTGCGAAAGGACACGTCGATTTGCAGCTCAAGTGTTCAAACAGTCGCGCGATTCTGCGCGTCGCGGACACAGGAAGCGGCATCAGCGAAGAGTTCCTGCCCCACGTTTTCGAACGGTTCAAACAGGCGGACAACACCACCACGCGCTCGCAGTCGGGTCTGGGGCTGGGGCTGGCGATCGTCCGCCACCTCGTGGAACTGCACGGCGGGGAAGTCACCGTGGAGAGCGGCGGTGAGGGAAAGGGAACCACCTTCACCGTGTCGCTTCCCATCCTGGCTGTGCACGTCGCACCCCTCAACCTCGCGCAGCTCCGCCAGTCCGGGGAGGCGCCCGACCTCGAGGGCGCGAAGATCCTCGTGGTGGACGATGACGAAGAGGCTGGAAGGATGGTGGTGCTCGTTCTCAAAGAGGTGGGTGCAGAAGCACGTTCGGTGACCTCGGTTGCCGAAGCCTTGCAGTGTTTGCGAGTGTTCGCGGCGGACATCGTCGTCAGCGACATCGCCATGCCCGGAGAAGACGGATACGCGCTCATGCGCCGGCTGAGACAGGAGATCGAGCCGGAGCTGGGTCGGCAGATTCC
>JANMSA010001131.1:0-1881 GCA_031388865.1 Acidobacteriota bacterium
CCCTCGCCTCACGCCCCTGGATGACAGCGTCTTACGGAATGGACCAACTCTCTTTTCATCAGACTCACGTTCTTCGCCCGATGAACGTTTTCTGCCGCGCGGACTCCTAGTGCCTATCGCCGCCTGACGGCGGCTACGAATCGCTCGGGGTAAGCGTTGCACGCACGATCACACAATTGGAAGTTCACCGCACCCCAACCAAAGCGTGCGCAGATGCTTCACCCGTGCTTCACAGCCAGCGCATGCCGTCTCCAGATGCACCCTCTATCGTGCGCTGGAATGTCCGACTCGGTATTGATGGATGCCTCCGCGGGTGCGCAGGATCACTTTCCCACCATCGGGGAACTGGTTGCCTCGACGCGCGCCGTTCCGCCCGGCACTTCCGTCAAGGCGGTTGCGGATGACTTTTTCAGCGACGTGAGTCTCGACGCCATTGCCATCGTCGATGGCACCCGCCCGATCGGCCTCGTGACGCGGACCAAGTTCCTGTTCACCGTGTTCCGGCAGTTCGGGTGGGAGATCTACCAGCGCAAGCCGATCGACTCGCTCGCGGATCCCACTCCGCTGATTCTTCCGGAGTGGTCGCGCCTCGATGCCGCGCTTTCGCTGGCGCTGCAGCGCGCGCCGCAGGACATCTACGACGACGTCCTCATCGCACGCGACGACGGCTCGTTCGCAGGGTTGCTGCCGGTGCGGCAGATGGTGCTCCGCCAGACGAACGCGCTGGCAAACATCATCGTCCAGAAAGAGCTGGCCCATGAGCGGGCGCGCGAGGCGGAGGAGATCGGCAGGATCAAGTCGCAGTTCCTGGCGAACGTCACTCACGAGCTGCGCTCGCCGGTGAACGCCATCATCGAGCTCGGGGAGCTGATGCGCATCTCGGCCGAGAGTGGCTATGTCGGACAGGTCCGGGACCGGCTCTCGCTGCTCATCTCCAGCGCCGCGAACCTCCGCAGCGTCATCAACAACATGCTCGATCTCTCCAAGATCGAGGCGGGAAAGATGAAGGTGATCGTGGAGCGTTTCGACCTCGCCGGCCTCTTGCAGGAGGTTGCAGACACGACCCGGATCCTGCTTGGTGGAAAGGACATCGACGTCGTCGTCTCGACAGAGCATCGCTTCTGCGAAGTCGTCTCCGACCACGTCAAGGTGCGGCAGATCGTCTTGAATCTCACCAGCAACGCAGCCAAGTTCACCGATGCCGGTCGCATCGTCATCCAGGAGACCAGCAGAAACGGGATGCTCTCCATCGCGGTATCCGACACCGGGCCGGGCATCCGCTCCGAAGATCTGCAGAAGCTGTTCATCGCCTTCTCCCAGCTCGAAGACACGCACACCAAAACGCATGAAGGCACCGGCCTTGGTCTGGCCATCACCAGAGAGCTCGCGCACATGCTCGGCGGATGGGTCGACGTCGCCAGCGAGATCGGACAAGGCAGCACGTTCACCATCCACATTCCAGAGGAGATCTCATGACCACCCGCCAGCGGATTCTGATCATCGACGACGATTCCACCCACCTGGCCTCGACGCGGGGCCTGCTCGAGGCAGAAGGATACGAAGTGGCCACGCACGACCAGCCGTTCGGATCGACGAACGTCATTATGGCCTTCGACCCGCATCTGGTTCTCCTGGACGTGAACATGCCCGGGCTGTCCGGAGAACGTCTGGTCGATGTGTACCGCGCAAACGCGCGCACTCGCAGAGTGCGGATCGTGCTCTACTCTTCCAACGATGAGGACATGCTGCGCACCGCAGCGCGCCGGCTGCAGCTCGACGGTTACATCTGTAAAGGCAGCCCGGCCATGCTCCGGCGGCGGGTGGCGGCGATCCTTGCGGCCTGACGTGTGATGGAGGTGACCTCGCGAACCGCGCGCCTGT
>JANMSA010000006.1:0-3127 GCA_031388865.1 Acidobacteriota bacterium
CTCCGAGTGCGGTACTCTTCGTGTGCGGTTGCCGCGGCTGAGCGTCAGGCCGTTAGCTGCTCGGAGCGCGATAGAATACGCAGGTGCCGAAAACCTTCGAAGTTCACGTCCCTGATGAGCTCGCGTCTCGCATTGAGCAGGCGGCGACCGCGCGCGGGGTCTCCGTCGAAGAGCTCGTCCAGATCAGCGTGGAGGAGATGATCGAGCGGGACGCGCAGTTCGAATCCGCGGCGGCTCGTGTTCTGAAGAAGAACGCGGAGCTGTATCGGCGGCTCTCGTAGTGCGGTATCTCTCGATCGAAGAGGTCATCGAGCTCCACACGAGAGTCATCCGCCAGACAGGCGGGTCGCACGGGCTCCGTGATCGAGGCAGCTTGGAGTCATCGGTGCTCCAGCCGCTCCAGGCGTTCGGTGGCGAGGAGTTGTACCCATCTCTCATCGAAAAGGCGGCGGCACTCGGGTACTTCCTCATCCAGAACCATCCTTTCGTGGACGGCAACAAGCGTATCGGCCATGCAGCCATGGAAACGCTGCTGGTCCTCAACGGCTTCGAGGTCGCGGCATCGGTTGACGAGCAGGAGACGACCATACTCGCTGTCGCATCCGGCGAATCATCGAGAGAAGCGTTCACGGCGTGGCTCGTTGAGCACGTCGCTCGAATCAGCAGCTAACTCACAGTTGCACCGGACGCCAACCGCTGGTTTACTGTGGTCCGAGAGCCTTGCTTCATCGCGTCGCGGCTGGCGCCGGTGAACTGCAGACCGTTGGGCGGCGAAACTCACGTCGCGAGCGGAACATCTGAGTAGGCGATCGGCACGTCGCCATAGCCAAATCGCCGAACCATCAACCAGGCAGACTTTACGGACTGCAGGTCAGATCGCGAAGCACCCGCAATGACTTGCATCAACGGCAATCGTTCGTCACCACCTCGACGCCCGTGAAGCAAGGTGCGGAACGGTCTCATGAAACCTCCGGAATCAACGAAATGGAGGTCATTCAAGTCTTCATGAGCGGGCATTTCCAGATGCACGAACCGCCACTCCCTCTCCTCGCGAAAAACGGGACTCTTGAAACGCATGAGCATCGGTAGTGCGCACGCCGCGAGACACTTGACTGCCTTCGTCTTCGTTTCCTCGTCGGCGGACCCGGACAGTTCTGAGAAGCGTGCCATGTGCAGATCGAGAACCTTGGCGAGCCATGCTTTCTGCTGGTCCTGGTCGTAGATAACGGAAAGCACCGGTGAAACACGCTGGTTCGCCGTCTAAAGGTGAGGAGTCGAGAACCTTAGACAGTACCTGCTGTCCTGGCCACCGTATCCCCGCCACTGACTGAGCAGGTCCGGTTCCTCACAGAAACAGGCTAGGTAGAGGTCGAAGACCTCGAAGATGTTGGGTTCCATCGCCGCAACCAGAATCCGGCGGATTTGCTCATCTTGAGACGCGTGTGCGCGCTCGGCCAACATCGCGGTGAACAGGTCGCGGCCGTAGTTGAACTCCGAACGATCATTCATGAACGCGTAGTTACCACCCCAAATAGAGTTGCTCGAGAGTATTCCGTGCAACCCGGGCCCCGATGTGTAGTGGCACAACTCGTTAGGTGGTTCCACGTAGCTTCCGCCAGCCTCTTTCCTCCAATCCTCCATGATGCTCTTGAATAGTTCGTCTGGCATCCGCCCATCGTACGGCATCGCCGCCCAACTCGACCGCTGCAGCCGACGGCAACCGCGTCGCCCGTGCTCCGGGTGCGTTACTCTTTCGCGTGCGGTTGCCGCGGCTGAGCGGCAGGACGATAGCCCTCACAGGCAGCCAATGGAGGATTCGACCATGTTCGTGCCGAAGTGGGTCCTAATAGCCGCCTTTCTGCTGGTCGCAGCTCTAACGGTATGGACATGGATGCTTGCGTCAGATCGGAATCCTCTGCCCTTCCCGGACCACGGCTCGCGGATATTTTCCGCGGCCTCTCCGGATGCGAAGGATGCAATCGTCAGCCTGCTGGCACAGCATGGAATCAATGAGCGCTTCCGCGCTGATTCGCCTGATGTGAAGCGGTCGATCATGTGGGACGGGACGATCATCAACTCACCAACCGAGTCGACCCTCCGGAAGCTGGGAGGCGCCTCCTCCAGCATTGGTCTGGTTTCCACTGATCCGGCGGAAAGCGCAACTCGGGCGGCGGGATTTCTGCGTGCGCGGGGCTTCAGAGCAAATGTCGTTCTAGACGTGGAGCCAGACTTGCCCATAGCCTTTGTAGTTACCGATGCCATGCCGGGGACCGTTCTCAACTTCCGCAAACATCTGGTGCACTTCCCCAAGCCGCAGCCTGTGCCCCGCGGGTGAGGGCTAACTCGGGGCTAACTCTGGGTTGCAGCCGACGTGGCCCGCTGCGTTTCTGCCTTCCAAGTTGTGCCATCATGGCGTCGCGGTCCACGCGGCTGAACCCTGGTCCGTTAGACCGCTAAGGGAATGAGTCAGAGCGTCCGCGCCACGCCGTCTCCAACTGACCCTTCGGTCTGGTTGTTCCCGCTTGCATACGGCCTTCACATCGCCGAGGAGTATGCGTTTCACTTTCCGGCGTACGTCGCGAACCTTTCGGGGCGCCACATCTCGAATCCGCAGTTCTTGGTCATCAACGCCGTCTTCTGGCTCCTCATGGTCGTTACCGTAGTCCTTGTTCTAGCCCGGCCTTCCCAAGCTTGGCCTATTGTTACGCTTGCGGCCGTTCTCGGCATCAATGCAGCGCTGCATATTGTCGGCAGCATCGTCACATTCACCTATTCACCGGGCACCGTCACGGCCGCGTTCCTCTATGTTCCTCTCGTTGTCTACGCACTTCGGCGCATCCTTCCGTACGTCAGCCGTAGCGTTGCGGTGCGAGCCGCAGCTCTCGGCGCGGCCATTCACGCGGGCGTCAGCCTGTTGGCGGCTAACCCATCGCTCATCCCGTCGCCGTGAGCGCCACCCAACTCAACGCTACCTTTAGGCGGTGGTCAATGAAATCTCGCGGGGAGGCCATCGGCGCCGAGCCGAAAGCTCTGCTTTCGGCTCATAGGCGCAACTCCGCCGGAACCGATCGAGTGGTCACCCGAAGGGCCGGAGCGAAGCGGAGGAGCCGTCAGGCTTGACGACTCG
>JANMSA010000009.1:0-3741 GCA_031388865.1 Acidobacteriota bacterium
CATCGACGTCGACGACTGCGCCGCAACGGGCGGCGATGTCTGCGACAGCGAGAGAGCTCGCCGCAGGCGAGGCAGGCTGCGCACGCGAAACTCTTCCAGACGAGTGCAGAGTCCAGTGGCCATCCCCGGCACGACTGTGAATTCGAAACGTGCCCTGATCGACGCTTGTACTCAACTGCAACTGTGTACCGGCCGTGATCGGCAGGATGCGGTGGAACGTGATCTCCTCGAGACCTGCGCAGAAAGCGCCGAACACTTCGCGCCCTCCCGCCAGCGCGGCTTCGATGTACGCGCTGCCGGGAAACACCGGTTGACCCGCGACCACGTGGTCGTCGAGGAACGTGAGCCGATCGTCATCGAGACTGCTGTTCCAGTAGCGCGTACCGGGAACGTCGGCGATGTCGGCGCGCTGCTGCAAAAAGGGGTGCGATCCGGCCGCTGTGAGCAAAACGGAGCTCGGGCGCACCGGCTCGATCCACCAGCGTTGTCTCTCGAACGGATAAGAAGGAAGAGGGACGCACCCGCCGGTCTCAGGTACGGAGAACGTCGTGTCATCCACCTCACCCGGAACGTTGTCCGCGATGAAGCGACCGAGGCTCGCGGTCATCTCCTCAATCGAGCTGCCGGTCAGCGCCACTCGGTAGTCGAACTGCGCTCGCCGCCGCCCCGCTGTGTAGGAGATGTCGTCCAGCGATGCTGTGGCGGACAACGGAGGCAGTGCGTCGCGATAGCGGCCGGCAAGCGCGGTCAGCGCCGCCGGAGTTCGCGCGGAGATCCTAAGCAGGCGCGGCGCACCGCTGCGGACTGCTCCCACGCGCGCCGGCGCCGGAGCTTCCTCCAGAATGACATGACAGTTCGTTCCGCCGAACCCGAAGGAGCTCACGCCTGCGCGACGCGGACCGGAGCCACTCCGCCACTCTTTGAGGTCGCGATTGACGGTGAACGGCGTCTTCGCAAAGTCGATCTGCGGATTCGGCCGTTCAAAGTTGAGGCTCGCGGGGATCTCTCCGTTGGACAACGCCAGAACCGTCTTGATGAACCCAGCGATGCCTGCGGCCGACTCGAGGTGGCCGACGTTCGTCTTCACGGAGCCGATCGCGCAGTACTGCGTCCGTGAGGTCGTTGCACGATAGGCCTGCGTCAATGCTGCAATCTCGATCGGGTCGCCGAGCGGCGTCCCTGTACCGTGCGCCTCGACATACGAGATCGACTCGGCATCCACTCCCGCCACGGCCAGAGCTTCGGCAATCACGTTCGCCTGCCCGCCCACGCTCGGCGCCGTGAAACCGACTTTGGCCGAACCATCGTTGTTGATGGCGGAACCGCGAATGACGGCGAGGATCGTGTCGCGATCGGCGAGCGCATCGGCCAGCCGTTTCAACAGCACGACGCCCGCACCGCTGCCGAACACCGTTCCCCGCGCGCGCTCATCGAAGGTGTACGTGCGCGCGTCGGGTGAGAGGATCAGGCCGTCCTGATGGAGATAGCCGGTGTTCTGCGGCACCTTCACGGTCACGCCTCCGGCCAGCGCGGCGTCGCATTCGCCGCTCAGAAGACTCTGCGCGGCGAGGTGCACCGCGACCAGGGAGCTCGAGCATGCCGACTGCACGCACATGCTCGGCCCGCGCAGGTTCAGTTTGTAGGAGACGTGCGTCGCCAGGTAATCCTTGTCGTTCCCGACGAGCATCTGCAACCCCAGCACGGATGGGACGATCTGCTCCCGGCTGTAGAGATTGTTCAGCAGATAGGTGCTGGTGCTGCAGCTCGCGAACACACCGATCGGCGGCCGGTCCCCGGTCGCGTATCCGCCGATCTCCAGCGCCTCCCACGCGCACTCCATGAAGACGCGATGCTGCGGATCCATCAACTCCGCTTCACGCGGACTGAAGCCGAAGAACTCTGCGTCGAACAGCTCCACCTCGTCGAGAAAGCTTCCGGCTCGAACGTAGTCGGGCCTGCGCAGGAGCTCCCGCCTGACCGGCGCGCTCGCCAGCTCGGCGTCGGTGAGCGTGCGAATGGATTCCACGCCGTTGCGAAGGTTCTTCCAGAACCCGGCGAGATCTCTCGCGCCGGGGAAGCGCCCCGCCATCGCCACCACCGCGAGTGAGAGGCTGTCCGCGTTATCCATCCGAGGGTTCGAAGACCGTCGCGCGTGCAGCGGTGCGGCGGCTCATCGCTTCGCGGCGGCTGGTGGCGCGGGAGCGGCTCTGTTGCACGTCGCTCGAGACGGTACGGCGGTGGAGATGATCCGCCAGTGCCGCGACGGAGGGGTATTGAAACATGTCCACGACAGAGAACTCCTGTCCGATCAACTCCTGAACTTTGCCGTGGATCTGCACCAGATGAATTGAATTCGCCCCGATGTCGAACAGATTGCGATCGCGTTCGACATCGTCAGTCTGGAGCACCCCTCTCACAATCTCCAGAAGCCGCGCCTCCAGGCCTGGAGCCGTCGAAGACGCCGTCCATTCAGCCAGCGGCTCGTTCCTCTGCAGCGGCAACGCAGCGCGATCGACTTTGCCGTTCCTGCTGAGAGGGAGGGCGTCGAGCAGAACGAAACTCGAGGGCACCATGTACCGAGGCAGTCGCGCTGCCGCAAAGTTTTGCAATGACTCGATGAGTCCCGCTGCATGGACCGCAGGCCGGACGTGGATGTCGCCGGTCGCCACCAGAGGCTCGGAGGCGAGCGCATCGTCGGCGGCGATCGCTCCGCCGACGTGAGCATGGAGAAGGACGTGATCGTCCTGGAGTCGGAACAGATGCTCGACCGACCCGAAGGCCACCACGCCGATCGGGCAGAGACCGATCTCCTTTTCCGCGGCGGACTGCATGAGCAGCTGACTCATGTAGCCCGCCTCGAGAAGGGAGAAATCTCTCGCCAGATCGCCATACATCGGTCGCACTGCGCTGAGGTTGCCGATGAGAAAGAGAGAGAACGCTGACGAATCGAAGATGGCGCGGTTGTAGGGAACATGCAGTTCGCGCGAGATCGCGTTCCCGCCCCCGAGGAGGAGCAGCTGGTGCGTGGTCGGCTGGTAGTAATAGAGACCCTCCTCCAGCCCATCCACGGCGCGATCCTTGACGTGGACGTAAATCTGGACGGGATAGAGACCACCCGCGGACGGGTACTGCCTCTTGTGCGCACCGTCGAGATCGATCTGCCGCAATGGAGCGAGGAACGCCGCGAATCGGTCGAGTGCGATCGGCTCCCGCTGGAAGCGGCGCGCGCTGCGCCTTGCGCGGAACTGATCGAGGTCGTCCTCTTTCGATTCGCTCGGAAGTGCGACGAAGGACGCAGCTTCGAGGTCGCTACGCACTCCGCGCTGTTCTTCTTTGAATTGGCGACGGGTCTCGCCCTGCGCGATCGAGAGACGGTCGGGGACTGCACCGACGCCTTCGAGGGTCACGCCCAGCGAATCGTCGGGCACATTGCCGTTCGGCACGACGTAGGCGACGAGCCGTTTGTGACCCTGCTTCTCTCCCGCCGCGACGACGACCGCACTCCTGACGCTCCCATGCTGCACGAGGACGGTCTCGATCTCGGAGAGCTCCACGCGGAACCCCTGAATCTTCGTCTGGAAGTCTTCGCGGCCGAGGAACTCGATGGTGCCGTCCGGAAGATACCTGCCGAGGTCACCGGTGTCGTACAGCCGTTCGTCGGTGCGCGGATGACGGATGAAGCGACGGTTGGTCGTCTCCTCATCGCGCCAGTAGCCCTTCGCCAGACCGATGCCGCCGATA
>JANMSA010000024.1:0-4067 GCA_031388865.1 Acidobacteriota bacterium
CGTCGTCGCGCCAGGCACGGGCGCGCCGCCGCCCATCGCAACCGGCACGTCCTGGCGCAGAGGATCATCGACCGAAGCCTCGTTGGGTCCGGCGGCCATCCAGGCGAGCAAGGCGATCCCCGCGACGCCGAGGAGTGCAACGACCTTCTTCAGGATGTCGTTCACTCGACCAGCACCGCCTCCGTCCCCGGGCTGACCATCTTCGCGAGCTCGTTCGCATCCCAGTTCGTCAGGCGGATACAGCCGTGCGAGCTGGTCTTGCCGATGGTCGACGGCACGGGCGTGCCGTGGATTCCATAGTGCGGTTTGGAGAGATCGATCCAGACCGCGCCGACCGGGCTGTTGGGTCCTGCCGCGAGCTTGACCTTCTTCTCGCCGTCCTCGGCATCCCAGAAGAGATCGGGGTTGTAGTTGTACGTCGGATTCCAGGCGACGCCGTTGATCTTCCACTTGCCGAGGGGGAGGGGATCGTGCTCACTACCGGTGGTTGCGGGATAGCGGGCGAGGACGGCGCCCTTCTCATCGAGCGCTTCGACGGCGCCGGCACTTCTGCTCACGCGAACACTCATGCCTGCGATCTTCGCAACTGCGGGCCGTACGACGTTCGGGACCTGGATGACGGTACCGGCGCGGTCGAACTTCTTTCCGGGGTTGAGAGCGGCCAGCAGGCTCGGGCTGACGTGAAACTTCTCCCCCAGCCCCTCGGCCACACTCTCGTAGCCGAGGGTGGGAAGCTTGGCCTTGTCGGCCATCTCTTCCGGGATCTTCGTGAACGGTCCGGCCAAATCTTCAGCCGTGAGTGTGTAGGCCACGATGGCGGGAGCGGTGTCGGCGTTGAGTGCCTTCCACGTTGCGGCATTGACGCGCGCGCCGCCTTTCGTCTTCCTGGCCAGGTTGAACGCGGTCAAAGCGCCACGCATCGTGCCGCCGAAGCGGCCATCGATCTCGCCCGGCGAAAAATGCGCGCGGTCGAGAAGAATCTGCGCGCGCACGACGGCCGCGCTGCGTTGCGAGGACGAAGTGAGGTTCGGAAGAGCGGTGGCCTTGTTGATCGCAGCGGCGCTGAGAGCGTTCGTAACCGGCGGCTTCTTCGCGGCGTTCTTCAGAGACGCCTGCGGTGCCGCCTGCATCGGAATCGCGAGGCTGAGGAGCAAGGCGCCGCCAGCAAGAGACAGTCCGAGGGGGAAGTTCATGTCGCTCACCCTGCAATGCTGAGTCCGAGTCTCGAACGGCCTCCGTTCCGGCGTGTCCTGCCATTCACGGCGCCCTCGGCGCCCGGCGAGCCGCCGGTGGACCAAGCCCGGCAAGCTGCCGGCGCTCCAGAGTCGCATGGGGCGGGCCTGCGCCCGCCCCTTTTCGACACTTAGAACTTGAACTTCAAGCCCGCCGAAATGATCAACGGGTTGAGCTCGAGCGCCTCGTCGGCTGGATCGCCTTCACCGAGGGCTTCGTACAGAATGTACTTGCCGTCGAGGAAGACTCCGAAGCTTCTGCCGAGACCCACGTTCAGGCCCGCGTTGACGAGAAAGTCGAGCTCGTTCTCGAGGTCGACCGAATCGGCCTCGTCCTGGTCGATGGAGCCTGCTTCGCCGCTGATGTAGGCAGCGCCAGCGCCGACGTACGGGCTGATGATGCGGCCGCGGGCGAAGTGCAGTTGCGCGGTGGCCGACAGGACGTCCAGGTCGAGGTTGGCCACATCTTCTCTGACGTCGTCAAACGATAACGTCAGATCGGCACCCAGACGCTGGTACGCAAGCTCCGTGGAGAAGCCTCCGAACCAGAAGCGGTTGTACAGGGCCCCCACGCCCATCTCTTCTTCGAACTCCACGTCGAAGACGTCTCCGGCGTCCTGGATCTCGTTGTCTTCCAGCTGAGACGTGGAGATGAAAACGCCGAGCTCGTTATTCTGGGCAGCGGCTGTGAGCGGGAGAAGCAGTACAGAAAATACAATGATGCTGATGCGCTTGATCACGTGACCTCCATAGAGCCTCCGCGCGCCCTTGCCAACGCGATGCCCACTGGCCGAATTGAGCTGTAGGTTTCCTCTCAACGGCGCAGCGCGCTTGCACCGGAGTCAGCCGTCACGAAGTGGTTGAACTGCCGTTCGCACCGCCTCCGCGAGTAGTGTGGTTGGGGCGGAAAAGTTGAGACGGCGCAGATCGCCGCTGTTGCTCGCCCGCTCTCCCCGGCGCAGCCCGAGATCGGCATCGACGAGCATGTCCGCAACCGTGGCAGGCAGGCCTGCGCGCAGCACGTCGCGATCCGCGGCTGGCGGAAGGGTCGTAGTAGACGACCTCGTTCCCGCTGTGCCGCGACACCTCAGCAGCAACGGGAGTCCGAGGTCGTGAGGTAGGGATTGTGGTTCCCCGATCACTCCTTCGCGGGGAGACACTGATGAGCTTTGGTTCGAGAACGGTCCTGCTCCTGGTCACATACACCCTTCTCGCGCAGACCGCTGCCGGGCAGAAAGAAGCCCGGCTGAGCTGGCAGGAGTTCGCGAAGGACCCGAACCGATTGCAGAGCTTTCGAAATGCCGTGGCCATGATGAAGTCCCGCAATGGAGCCGATCCGAAGTCGGCCGAGTTTCGTTTGAGTTGGCAGTACTGGGCTTCGATGCATGGCTACTTCGGAGACACCGCAAAGTCCGGGACGGTGGATACGTGGAGAAAGAACAACAATCTCACCAGCGCGAAGTACGACAAAGACTTCGCCGGAGTTTCGAACACCAGACCACCTGACGCGCTCGCACAGACAGTCTGGGACCAGTGCCAGCACGGCACGGACTTCTTCTTCGCGTGGCACCGTCTGTTCCTCTTCTACTTCGAGCAGGTGCTGCAGGATGCGGCCGGCGATCCCAGGCTTCGTCTTCCCTACTGGGACTACACCGACCCCGCGAACGTGGCCATGCCGGTGGAGTTTCGCTCGACCACGTACACGAACACGCAGGGGCAGGGCGGCGTCGCCAACCCGCTCTTCGAGACTCATCGTGCGACGGGATGGGAATCGGGAACGCGCACTTTGAATGAGAAGGACACGAACATCGACCTCGCGCTCGACAATCCGATCCTGCTCAGTACGACCGACGCCGCAGGCAAGGAAACCCTCGGCTATCAGCGCACGATCGAGCTCTCGCCCCATGGCTACGCACATTGCGCCGTCATCGGATGCAGGGCTACGGTGATGGGGGCGGTGCCGTACTCGTCGAACGATCCGATCTTCTGGGTGCATCACGCCAACATCGACCGGCTCTGGGATTGCTGGATGAGCATCAGCGGCCACACCAACCCGGCCTCGATCCTGGGGCAGTCGTTCTCGTACGTCGATCGCACCGGGGCGCTGGTCACGAAGAGCGTTCGCAATCTGTTCGACGGCAGTCTCATCGACTATGTCTACGAGCAAGGCTCCGATTACGCGCGGGCCGCTCCGCAGCCGGTCGTACTGGCTGCCGCCCCCCAAGGCTCCACGGCTTCCGTCAGCTCTGCCAGAAAGGCGCTCGCGCGACCGGTGCTGATCGGCGAGACGACGGAAAGGCTGTCCATCGATGCGCCGTTGACGAGGAGACGCGTCTCACTTCCGGCGACGGCATCGCTGGCTCATCCGCGGCAGTTCGCGCTTCGCGAGCAGGCGCAACTCCCGGTGGCGACCGAGCTCATTCTTCGCGGCGTTCAATTCGAAGTGCATCCCGGACGAAGCTTCCGCGTCCATCTCGAGCGCGAGGACAATGCGAAACGCGCATTCGTCGGGACGTTGAGCTTCTTCTCCGATGAGCCGGCGGGCAGCGAGAAGCACCATGCATCGAGCGGCACGCGCGTGTTCGACGCGACGAGCGCGTTACGCGAGCTGGCCCTCGAAGGTACGGGAACCCTCAACGTTCATGTCGTCTTCGAGGAAGTGGACGAAGCGGGCGACGAGGATTTCGATCCCACAGTCACGAAGCTGGTGGTCGACCAGATCGAGCTCCTGGTGAAGAGGGATCTGTAGCCCGCAATCGGATGGCTGACGCGAACCCGTTTTGGTGCGGGCTACGCGCGCGCTGTGTCCGAACCCTCGCCGCGCACCTCGCCGGT
>JANMSA010000045.1:0-3460 GCA_031388865.1 Acidobacteriota bacterium
GACAACTGACAACTGACAACGAAAGCCTCAAACAACCAGCAACCAGCAACGACCACGCGCAGACAACTGACAACCGACAACCAGAAAGCGCGGAACAACCGACAACCGAAAACCGTCAGCGCTCCCTGCGCACGCTCCGGCGGCACTTGGCTTCCGCGCGCGACTCGATCTGGCGCACCCGCTCGCGGGAGAGGTTGAGGATCTCGCCGATGTCGCGGAGGGTGAGTTCGTCGTCCTGGAGCACTCCGTACCGGAGCTTGATGATCGTCTTCTCCTCGAGAGAAAGCTCGTCGATGGCCTGCTGCACGGAAGCATGCTGACGGATGCCCTGCAGGTGTGGGAGGCGGTCGGCGGCGAGTTGCGGGCTGGTGCCCTCGCTGCGGTCCGCGAGCTCATACCAGTAGTGGAACGAGGCCTTGCCGTTCGGATTGGTGTAGAGGAGGAGCACGGCCAGTTCGCTCTCGTTGACGGTCAGTTTCTCGCAAACCTTTCGATTCGCGCTGGCGAGGATCGTACGCACGTTCTCGACCTCGCGGTTGAGGAATGACGCCAGCTCGCCGATGCTCCTCGGGATGTTGTCGCTGACGCCATGCCGCAGCGTGAGCACGAGCCGTTCCTTTGGCGACAGCTCGGACATGTGCAGCAGCAGCTCCTCCCGCCGCGACTGCTCCTGCATCTCGACCTCGGCCGACGGCATCATCGTCTGCTCGACGACATCGGCCAGCTCGGTATGCGACTCGTCGCTGATCTCGGCGTTGAGCGAGAAGTTGTCGGCACTGGCCTGCAGCAGCGTCTGCACTTCTTTGACGGTGACTCCGAGGTTCAACGCCAGCTCGTCCGGCGTGGGGATGTGATTCCCCTCGCTCATCGCCGTGGCGATCGCTTTTTCCAGGCGGTACATCAGGTTGGCCCGTTTTGGCGGCAGACGGAACGCGCCCGCCTGCTCCGAGAGTGCGTGCAGGATCGCCTGACGGATCCACCACACCGCGTAGGTGATGAACTTGACGTTCTTGTCCGGGTCGTATTTTTTCGCCGCGTGAATGAGGCCGATGTTGCCCTCGTTGATCAGGTCCAGGAACAGCACGTGCGCGTTGCGATACCGCTTCGCGTACGACACGACGAATCGCAGATTCGCCTTGACCAGCTCTTCGAGCGCGGCCTTGTCATTCTCATCCTGAATCCGGCGCCCGAGCTCCTTCTCACGCTCGGGCGTGAGGCGCGGTACTCGGGCGATTTCCTGCAGATATTGATTGAGGAGATCGTAGGACTCGTCTCGACTTTCGTACCGGGCCATTTTCGAGGCGAGCATTCTACACTGGCCTCGCAGGGGGGGGTGCCCTGGATCAGCGCCGCGCGACGCTGGCAACTTCCCGCGGCTTCCGTTGCAACTCCCGCGTGACCTTGGCGGCATCGACGTCGACGCGCAGCAGCACGGTGCCGTCTCCGTCGTGGGCGAGGACGATCAGCTCCAGCCGGTTGCCCCGAGCAGCAGGACGGGCATAGATGAAGCTCCAGTCCTGCGAGCGGCGCGACCACGCCTGCACGAGGGGCGTGAACCCCGATCCTGCCTGCCTGCGGATGATGTTCTGCAGCTTCCGCGGATCGACGGACTGCGCGCCTTTGAACGTGACCAGCTGAAAGTCGTGGATGCCTTCCGGAGCCACCACCCGCACCGCAAGCCGGGCCATTCCGAGGAACGGGATCCAGATGCGGCTCACTCCCCTCTCCGCGTCGATCGCACGAGCGATCGAAGCGAAGTCGGCGTGAAGCGGAACCGCGAAGAGAGAGAGCAGCAGGAGCGCGGTGGCCGATCGCCTAATCATGGTCGCGTCCCTTCGTGATCTTCGGAATCCCGAACTCCCCTTCCAGCCTGGAGAGGCGCTCGATGTCGATGTCGCCAACGATGTTCACGACGGTGAACTCGCGCGGCTCGGAGGCGATGATCACCAGGCCACTGATCCGATCGCCGCGCGTGTCCGCCATGATGTTCACATTCTCTTTCTTGCCGCGCACGGTCACGAGCGGCTTCCAGCTCGGGCCGAGCTGCGACTTGACGCGCTGGAAGAGCGACAGGTCGTACTGGCCATCTTTGGCGAAGGTGTAACTGCGCACGTAGATCCCACTCAGGCCTTCGATCATCTGACGGATCTCGCGCTCGTCTCCGTCCTTGCCGAGGAACTTCGCGGCGAGACGGAGCATCGAAGCGTCGAGTGTGACATCCACGACTTCCTCCGCGCGCTCGGCCAGACCGGGAAAGTCGAGGTTGAGCCGCTGCGCCGAAGCAGGGACGGTGACCGCAACGGTGAGAATGAGAGTGAGGACGAGCTTACGCATGAAATTCTCCTTATTGATCGTTCTGGACTGGGGATCCGATGTCGCGGACTTCGTGCTGCACGTAGCGCACTTTCTCGCCGGCGATGCGCATCGCCACGAGGACCTGCTCCCTGGCCCGCTCGCCTTCGGCCTGACGCCGCTCGTGGACCGCAAGCGCTCCCCAGCTGCCGAGAAAGACGGTGAGAGTGAGAGAGGCGGCTACGTTGCGCCAGGTGTGACGGCTGCGCCACGCTGTTCCGCTGCTGCGCGACGCTTCGCCCAGCTCGATCCGCTCCAGCACTCGGATCGCGAAGCCGGGCGCCGGCGACTCGCGACGCAGGGTGCGTCTCAGATCATCTTCGAGGTTCATGGGTGTTTCTCCAGTTTCCTGCGCAGCGCCTGGAGGGCGCGATGCAGGTGACTCTTTACGGTGTTGACCGGCAGACCCACGATCCGGCAGATCTCGGCCGGATCGAGGTCTTCCTGATAACGGAGCGTGACCACGGCACGCTGCACTTCCGGAAGTCCCGCGACGAGCGCCTTCAGCTTGCGGTCGAGCAGAGGGTCGGCAGCGCGAGGGGTGGATGCGAGCTGGCCGGCATCGTCGAGGCTGACCACTTTGAAACGCAGGCGCCGCACCTGATCGATGCAGCGTCGCGTGGTGACCTGGCGCAACCAGAAAAGCAGATGCGCGTCGCTGCCGATCGCACCGAGATTGCGATACAGCTGCAGAAACACATCCTGCGCGATCTCCTCGGCCCGCGAGCGATCTCTGAAGAAGTTCCAGGCCAGGCTGTAGACCATCGACTCATGCTGCCCGACGAGCTCCGCAAACGCATCGTGGTCGCCCTCCTGCGCTCTCGCGAACGCGGTGGGAAACTGCATCGCATCTGGCACCATGGCCGTCATCCTGGAGCTATATACGCAGGATTCCGGAAACGGGTGCAGCGCGTCTGCGCGCGGTTGTCGGTTGTCCGTTGTCGGTTGTCTGCGGGGTTCTGACTGGACGGCGTTCGCGAAGTCCGGGGGGCTGTCATCCTGACCGAGTTACAGCGCAGGCACTGCACGTGAGATGAAATGACGAAGGCTGTCATCCCGAGCGTGAGTGGAGGGACCTGGGGGACGGGTGGCACGAAGCTCATGCCTT
>JANMSA010000056.1:0-4992 GCA_031388865.1 Acidobacteriota bacterium
GGCCCGTAGGGTAGCCGGTGGTGCGCGCGAAGCGAGCGACCACCGGTCCATACAACCCGTGATGATGTCGACCCCGGCAGGGGTCGCGGAGGAGCTGGCGATCCGCCTCCGAATGCGAACCGGTACGCGACCCTTTCAGGGCCGATCTCCATTGCCGACGCAGCCCGGTGGTCGCTCGCTTTGCTCTCACCTCTACCCTACGCGCCGCCTCCAGCGGCGATTTTCTGCCGCGAGAGCTTCCTGACGGGAGGAATTGCGCGGGAAGCGACTCGGGGATTCGCAGCGGATCATGTCCAGCGACCGGAAGCAGCGGTCACCGAGGGAACGTCGACCGAAAGTAGAAGTCGAGCATCGCCGTGAGCGGCTCCGCGTTCCCGCGCAGCCGGCTGCGGAGCGCAGCCCCCTCCCAGCAGTCGACCAGCAGGCTGGACATCCGCGCAGTGTCCGCATCGGCAGGAATGTCGCCTCTCGTGCGCGCCATCTCCAGACACTGTGCGATTCGTTCGGCGATCGTTGAAAGGCACTCCTCGATCTTGCGCCGGAAGACGTCGCTCACACCCGACAGTTCCTGCCCCAGCCCGCCCAGGAGGCAGCCCAGGTATCCCTGCTCCCGGTACGCCTCTTCCGTCAACTCGAAGAAGTGGCGCACGCGCTCGAGCGGCGGACGGCACTCATCGCCGATGCAGGCATCCAGCCCCTCATGCACCGCCCGCATGTACTGGTCGATCACCTGGAGCGCAAAGTCCTGCTTGTCCAGGAAGTGATGGTAGAAGGAGCCCTTCGGAACCGCTGTTGCAGCGAGCAGGGTCTGGATCCCCAGGTCGTTGTAACCGTGCTCCAGCAACATGCCCATTCCCGCGTCGAGCAGGCGCTGCTTGGTCGGATGATTCATCTCGGTTTCGGTTCGCGGGAGCAAGGCGGCCAGAAGCGAGCGCTCCTCACGCCGCCTTGCTCTTGGATCACGACTGCGATGAGCCGACCTTGTCGATCATGTGATTGATGACCACGCTGTGCTCGCGCTGCGGACTGAACATGATGATCTCGGCGTCGGAATCGACCTTCACGTTGTGCCCTGGCGGCCAGTAGAACAGGTCCTTCGCAGTCACGGTCTCGCGCGAGCCAGCAGCATCGGTCGTGGTGATCTGCCCCTGGAGAACGTATCCCCAATGAGGGCACTGGCATGAGTCGCCTTCCAGTCCCTCGAAGAGCGGCGTGGTATCCACGCCAGCGGAAAAACTGAAATACTCGCCACTCATCGTGTCGAAGCCGCTCGCGTCCCCGAAGCCCGTCTCCTGCCGGATCACGGCACCCGGTATCTTCATCTTGACGTTCACATCGTCTTTCGCAATTCGCACGAACATCTCCTTTTGCCGCCGGTGATATTAGACCGATCGGTCTAGGAACAGGATACACCTACTCTTTCTCATGTCAATGCATGCGCGGCCCCGGTTGAGTCGTGGTGTCTGCCGTACTTCGCGCAAGCGATGAAGCGGATGAGGAGGAGGTAGGGGGACTCGGTGGGCGGACGCGGTTCCTGTCATCCTCCATCCTTCCCTTCATTCTTTTCATGAAGAAGGGAAACGATCAGCTCAAAAGTCGGTCACGCCCTGCCGCGCGGCTTGACGGTGCCAGGGCGGCGATGCGGACAACGGTCCATCTGGGGCGTCGCGCCAACTTCCACCCAGGCCCAACCCGACGAACCACATTTTTCGCAGACCCACTGCGTGCGCTTGAACACGCGCGGGACCGGCAGGACCTCGAAGTGCCCTTCCGCTTGCGTCATTCGTCCGGCGCCGGTATGCCGGGCGACTTCCGTCGTCTCGGTTGCACCTTCGCTGTTCGGGCAGTCGGGCCAGGGGCAGGGCAGGTGCCGATGCTCGTGACGATGTTCGGGGCAAGTCTTCATCATTGCGTCCGTAATGCTACCGCTGATGTCCGGTTCGGCGGAAACGTCGTGACGGTCCCCGTCAACCTGTAGCGCTGGCTTCATCACCGATAAAGATGTTGGGCTTGAAGCGCTTTTTTGCGAAAGAACCAGCCGTTGAGCTCGCACAAACAGGCATCGTCAGTGCAGTACAACTGTTCGCACGATGTTGTGCACAAAAGGGGAAAACAACTATGTCAGACATCAAAAAAGGACTGGACCCGACTCCTGACGCGAACCGCGATCCGATCACGAAAGAGCCTGGTGCTCACCCGGTCGGTGTCGCTGGCGGAAGTGCTGGCGGCGCAGCCACAGGCGCAGCCATCGGTATGGCCGTCGGCGGTCCCGTTGGAGCCCTGGCAGGTGGTGTCATCGGTGCCGTAGCAGGCGGATACGCGGGCAAAGCAGCCGGCGAAGCCGTCAATCCCACCGAGGAAGATGCGTACTGGAACAAGGAGCACAAGAGCCGTCCGTACTTCAAGAGCGACCGCGACTACTCGTTCTATCAGCCCGCGTATCGCCATGGCTGGGAGTCTGCCGCGAACCCAGACTACGCGAACCGCCGTTTCGAAGAGGTCGAGCCCGATCTCGAGAAGGGCTGGACCGCAAAAAATTCGGACACTTCGAACAACAACTGGCGCGACGTCCGCGACGCCGCCCGCGATTCCTTCGACCGCGTCCGCACCCGCATGGGGCAGCCGCGCGACTACGAAACGAAGAAGCCGCTGTAACTCTTCGTCTCCCGTTCCAAAGCCGGCTCCTCGAGCCGGCTTTTTTTGTCCCCATGGGCCTGTGCCATCATGGCGCGCCATTCATGCGCGTCTCCATCGGCAGCCGCCTCGGTCCCTACGAGATCGTTTCCCTCCTCGGCGAGGGTGGCATGGGGCAGGTGTTCGAGGCCACCGACACGCGGCTCCAGCGGCGCGTCGCAATCAAGGTGTTGAACGACTCGTTTGCTCGCGACGAACGGCTGCGCGCACGTTTTCAGCGCGAGGCCAAAACGATTTCACTGCTCAATCATCCGCACATCTGCTCGGTTTATGACGTCGGCCACGAGGACGGCACGGACTTCCTCGTTCTGGAACTGATCGAAGGCGAATCGCTGGCGAGCCGTCTGGCGCGAGGGCCTTTGCCGCTCGAACAAGCACTTCGCTTCGGCAGTCAGATCGCGGAGGCGCTCGAAAGGGCGCATGCCGCCGGCGTGGTGCACCGCGACCTGAAACCGGGCAACATCATGATCACCAACACCGGCGCCAAGCTGCTCGACTTCGGTCTCGCAAAAAGCAGTCCGCTTGAAAGCTCCTCTGATGGAGAGACCGAGGTGCACCCTCTGACCGAGGAGGGTGCCGTCCTGGGGACACCGCAGTACATGGCACCCGAACAGATCAGCGGCGGCTCTGCCGATGCCCGCACGGACATCTTCGCGCTCGGCCTGGTTCTCTATGAGATGGTCACCGGCCGGCGCGCATTCACGGCCACGTCCAGGGCCGCACTCATCGCTGCGATCGTCTCGACGGAACCGGTCCCGCTGTCGGCTGTTCCGAGCGTCGTTCCAGCTGCAGTGGAGATCCTGCTTGCACGCTGCCTGGCGAAAGATCCTCATCTGCGATGGCAGTGTGCGGGCGATCTCAAGCACGAATTGGCGCGGATCGGTGGAGCACCCGCAATCGATCAACGCACAGGCGGCGGCCGGCGCGGCTTGCGGCTGGCGTGGAGCGTCGCGACTGCTGCACTGCTCGCCGCACTGTTGCTCGCCGCGATGACGCTTCGTCCCTCAAAAACAGCAGGCGCCGTCCGGTTCACGGTCACGCCTCCGCCCGGGTGGACCATCTCCATCGATTTGAATCTGGGACCGCCCGCCGTTTCGCCGGACGGCCGCTCCATCGCCTTCTCCGCCACCAATGATGTCACCGGCCGCGTGCAGCTCTGGGTTCGCGATCTGGACAGCACCGAATCCTTCGCGCTCGCCGGCACCGAACGAGCAGGGTTCGTCTTCTGGTCGCCGGACTCGCGCACTGTCGGTTTCTTCGCGGACGGTTATCTCAAGAGGACTGACGTCCACGAGGGAGCTCCGCAGGCGATCTGCCCGACCACCGTCGCACGCGGAGGGAGCTGGTCGCCGAATGACGTGATCCTCTTCGCGCCTACGGCAGACGGCCCGCTGTTCCGCGTTCCTGCCAGCGGTGGCACACCGCAACCGGTGACGAAGCTGGACAAGTCGCGCGGAGAGATTTCGCATCGCTGGCCACACTTCCTCCCGGACGGCGAGCACTTCCTTTTCCTGATTCGAACACCGGCGGGAGACGATCGCCACGGCGACGAGATCCACTCCGCGAGCCTCGATGCTCCTGAGCCGCGTCTGGTGCTCGCCGCTTCTTCGAATATCGCCTACTCGGAGCCCGGCTATCTCCTGTACATGCGCAACCGGATGCTTCTGGCGCAGCGGTTCAATCTCCGCACTCGCGAGGTTGAAGGCACACCGTCCCTCGTCACACGCGATACGATTCAGCAGCACGGCGCCGGCTTCGGGATCTTCAGTTGCTCCCGCGACGGAGTCCTGGCGATGGGCGCGGGCCAACTCGTTTCGTCCCTGCTCTGGTTGAATCGCGACGGAGGGACAGCGCCGGCAATTCCGGGCGCCGCCGAGTACGCATCCGCAAGGCTCGGCGCCGGCGGAACGCAGATCCTCTACGGGCTCCCCGACCCCACGACCGGAAGCCAGGACCTCTGGCTCTACGATATCGAACGTCAGATCTCGCGCCGCCTGACGTCCCATCGCCGGGACGACCTGTACGGCACCCTCACCAGTGACGGAACGCGCCTGATGTTCAGCTCCAACCGCTTTGGAACACCGGACCTGTTTGTGAAATCGCTCGACGCTGCAGAAGAGAGGCTGCTGTTCCCGTCATCCAGCTCCGATTTTGCCGAAGCACTCTCTCCCGATGGGCGGATGCTGCTGTTCCGCCGCATCGATCCCAAGACGCGTGACGACATCATGAGCGTAGCCGTGGCCGGCGGCGCTCCCGCGCCGTTGATCAAGACTGAGTTCGACGAGATGCAGCCGGCTT
>JANMSA010000061.1:0-8891 GCA_031388865.1 Acidobacteriota bacterium
CGCGACCGCGCGGTCGACGAGAGTGGCTATCAGGTTTCGATCTTCAACCGCATCGGAGCGCGGCCGATGACTCTCCAGGAAATGCAGCGTCTCTATATGCGCGACGGGAAGATCTACACAGTGAGTGAGACTCCGAACGAGGTGAAGAAATGAAGCGGGTCGTTCTGCTCTGCGTACTCTTCGCGGCCACTGTCGTTGCGCAACAGCCGGCCAGACCCACGAGTCCGACGCCGGCCGTAGCGCCGGCCGCGGACCCGCCGTCGCAGCCCGGACGCTACATGGGCGTCGGCTCCTGTACGAACTCGGGCTGTCACGGCAGCACCCAGCCGCTCGACACCACCAAGGTTCTCCAGAACGAGTTCTACACCTGGCTGAACAACGACCGGCACTCGAAGGCGTACAACATCCTCTTCAGCGACGTCTCGGCGCGCATCGTGAAGAACATGCGCCTGAAGAGGCGCGCCTATGAAGAAGCGGTGTGCCTGGACTGTCACACCACGAACATCCCGGCCAACCTCGTTGCCCGCGCGGTGGACAAGGAAGACGGCGTGCAGTGCGAGGTCTGTCACGGACCCGCCAGCGGCTGGTTCGCGGAACACACCGAGGCGGGGTGGACGCACGAGCAGAGCGTGACCCGGGGCATGCTCGACCTTCGCAACATCAACGCGCGGGGCTCGACCTGTGCGGGCTGCCATATCGGCAATGCAAAGAAGGAAGTGGATCACGAGCTGATCGCCTCCGGCCATCCCATCCTCCAATTCGAGCTCGACAATTACACCGAGCAGATGCCGCCGCACTGGGCATTGAGGTACGAGGGCGGTCGTGACACGCACGGCGTGCGCGCGTGGGCGGTCGGGCAGGTCGTGAATCTCCGCGAGTCGCTGGACAACCTCTCGCGACACGCGCGGGGCGACGAGTGGCCCGAGTTCGCAGAGATGAGCTGCTTCAACTGCCATCACGATCTGAAGAACAGCACCTGGCGACAGGAGCGTGGCTGGCCGGATCGCGCCGGCCTCCCCGCATGGAGTCCCCAGCGTTGGGCAGTGCTGCGCCTGATCCTGGAGAGGGTCTCACCCGGAGCGCGCAACGAGCTCGACCCGCTCGTGAGCCAGATCGCACGGGGCGTGGCTCGCATGAACAACCCGGCCGGCGTTGCAGCAGCCGCTGATCGTGCGAGAGCGGTCGTCGCGCCGCTCGTCACCAGGGTCGATGCCGCCCGATGGAACGACAGCGACGTCCGATCCCTCATGACCACCATCACCAACGACCGGGAGGTCGTCTACGACGTTCACTCCGCTGAACAGGCCGCGCTGGCGCTGCAGAGTCTCGCCAGCATTCGCACGCGCCGCGATCCGCGCCTTCTCAAGGGCACGATGACCCGCTCCATCGACGCGCTTTTCGAAGAGCTCCGGAACCGTGACGATTACGAGCCTGGCCGTTTCACCGCGAAGCTCGCTGCCGTGCGCGCATCGATCTGATCTTCCGCAACCACGTGGATGGGGTCAAGACCCCATCCACGGTGGTTGGCATCAGCTCACTCGCCGTTTCGCGTCCTGGAAGCCCTGCTCGTCGAGGGTCCCGCGATCTCCGATCTTCTGCGCGCGGTTGCGCGCGTTGCGGACCCGCTCCTCCGTCAGAGGATGCGTCGAGAAGAACTGCTCGACGCGCCCGGGCTGCGATTTCCGATTCTCCATGAGCTCTTCGAACATCGTGGCCATTCCGATCGGGTTGTATCCCGCTGCAGCCATCGCCTGGATGCCCAGCTCGTCCGCCTCCCGTTCCGCCTCGCGGCTGAACCGGGCCAGTGCGCCGCCTGCCACGAGCTGTGCCGCGATCTGCGCGAGCTGCCCAGGGTTCTGTCCGAGGGCCACCCCGGCGAGAATGCTCAGTCCGTACTGCCGCGAGAGCTGTTCGGTCGAATGGCGGGCGACGATGTGGTTGATCTCGTGCGCCATCACACCCGCGAGCTCCGCCGCGTTGTCTGCGTTTGCGATCAGGCCCGTGTTCACGTAGACGTGTCCGCCGGGGATCGCGAAGGCATTGATCGCCGGGTCCTCCACGACGTGAAACTGCCATGGCATCCGGCTGAACGTTGCCGGAGCGTGGGCTACAAGCCGCTGACCCATGCCGCGTACGTATTCGTTCACGGCGGGATCCTGGTTGAACCGCACCTGCTTCGCGATGTCCCGCGAGAGTTGCTGCCCGAGCTGCCACTCCTCTTCGATGGAGATGAGGTTGAAGTCGCCACCGGCGGACCCGCAACCGATGGACAGAAGCATGACGAACGCGACTGCTGCGGAGGAATTGCGCATGTTCATGTCTGAGCGAAAGTGCAAGAGGAACGCCCGCGCGTTGCGTCAGGATACTCTCCCTTCAGGTCGCTCCCCGAGAAGAAGCCGGTAGCCGTCTCTGGCCCGCGGCTCTTCGGGATCGGGCTGAATGAGCAACTGGTGAGCGGGTGGTCGGATAACCGACAACCGACGATCCGCGAGTGGGCTGAGGAAACAAGGCGATGACGTGCGCCGTTACGAGCGGGCAGTCCCGTGCGTCTGACTCACGAATGCTAAGACTCCTGACGATCTCACTCCTGCTGCTGCTCACAGCGAGCGCGTCCGCCGCCAGTCGTTACTTCAGCGACCGCGCCGGAGCGCCGGTCCGTTGGGAGCGGTGGGGGAGTGTGGCCTTCGAACGCGCGAAGAAGGAGAAGCGCCCGGTCTTCCTTTCCATCGGCTTCGCGTCGTCGTACGAGTGCTATCGCATGCACCGCGAGGCCTTTTTGGTTGGGGAGAATGCCGAGGCGCTGAACGTTCACTTCGTGCCGGTACTGCTGGATCGAGTGGAGCATCCAGAGGTGGCGGAGGCCTATGAGGCGGCAGCTCTGGCCATGAATGCGGTCGTCGGATCGCCGGTACAACTCGTCCTCAACGCGAAGCTCGAGCCCTTTGACGCCGCCGGCTTCCTGAAGCCCGATGAGCTGAGCCGTTTTCTGGTCCTCAACGCGAACAAGTACGCCGAGACCCGGGGGGCGCCGTCCTTCCCGGTACCCGCGCCGGAGGCCGGCGCGGCACCGCCGGACATCGAGAAGGTCGTCGATACGATCGCGGCGACCTACGACGCCTCCCGCGGCAGTTTCGGCGGTCTGCCTGACAGGCCACGGCCGATGACGGTGTCCTTCCTCCTGCGATACGCCTCCCGGGTGAAGCATGAGGGCATTCGGGGAGCAGCGATCGGTCACCTCCGCAGGATCGCCATTGCTCCCGTGCGGGATCAGCTTGGAGGCGGATTCCACCGCGCGACACGCGATGGGAAATGGAGTGAGCCATTCTTCGAGAAAATGCTGCCGGACCAGGCCCTGCTCGCGATTGCGTATCTCGACGGGTGGCAGGCGACCAACGATCCGGAGCTGGCATTCCTCGCACGCACGACGCTCGACTATGTGCTTCGCGATCTGCGGGGTGCCGGCAGGGGCGCATTCGATGCGTCGCAGGACGCGTACAACTTCGTCCCGCGCCAGGGTCCCGAGCTCGTCAACGCCAACTTCTACCAGTGGCGCAAAGACGAGGTCACCCATCTCCTCGGCCGCGAGACCGCGGGGAAGATCTTCACGATCTACGGGATGGAAGACGACGCCCTCCACATTCCGGTGCTGCCCGAGTGGCGCCTTCTGCCGGAGACGCACGGCCCGCTTGCCGACCCGCTCGGCAAGCTCCTGGCCGTTCGTCAGAAACGCCCGGAGCCTTCCCGGGAGTTCAATGTCATCACGGGCTGGAATGGCCTCATGATCTCGGCGCTTGCGCGGGCGGGGGCGGCCTTTGGCGAACGGCGCTACATCGAGGCTGCCACCAGTGCCGCGCAGGTATTGGCGCCGCTGCAGCGCAACGCGAAGCCTAAGGCGCTCCTGCACTCCGAGGGAGCGGAACCGCTGGCTGAGGACTACGCGATGCTCGTGCAGGGGCTGCTCGACCTCTTCGAGGCAGGCCACGAAATACGCTGGCTCGACCAGGCAATCGCGCTGCAGAAGGAGCAGGACCAGCGGTTCTGGGTCGCCGGAGCGGGAGCTTATCGAACGGGTTCGACCTCGCCGGCACCCGTGCGCGCATTTCTGCGGGAGAGCGACGATGAGACGCCAGCGGCGAACTCGGTTGCGGCGTTGAACCTCATTCGTCTGGCGGCTCTCACCGGCAACGCGACCTGGAGCGCACGCTCCGCGATCATCTTTCAGGCGTTCGGCGCCCGCATGCGCGCGCGAGGGGCGGACTTTCCTCAATTGGCGACGGCTTACGAGTTGTCGCTGGTCGCTCCCCGCATCGTGGTGGTCACCGGCGATCCGCGCATGAAGCAGACATACGAGCTTCTGCAATCGTACGCACAACGCCCCGAGCCGATGCGCGCCCTGATCTTCCTTCCGCACAAGGGTGTCGAACGCCAGCGCGTCGTGACCGCGCTGCCATTCACCGGCGCGCTGCAGCCCGACGCGAAGCAGGCCATCGCGTACGAGTGTGCGGAAGGGGAGTGCCGGAGGCAGTAGGCAGGAGTCCGACTGCTGCTGCCGGCAAGTGAAGCGGAAACGCAAGACGAGCCTCAGTTTCAACTTCAACGTCGTGCTCGTGTTCCTTCCCCTCGCCGGCGACGGTCGGGGCGGTGGTGGCATCGAAGAGCACGTTCACGATCCTGCAGGATCTCTACGTCGTTCGTCTGCGGGTGATGCGCGTCTTCATCGCCTCAGTGGTCGTCGCCAGTCTGGTCAGCCTCTTTTTCGCCACGACGATCATCCGCCCGCTGCGGCAGCTGCGGCTCGACGCTCGTGGCATCCTCGACCGGCGCGGACGGTTGCAGGTCAAACACTTCAAGGGATCGACGCGCCTCGATGAGATCGGCGAGCTCTCCCGGGCCCTGGAGAGGATCATGCGCCGCCTGGACGCCCATGTAGGAATCGTGGAGCGCTTCGCGAGCGACGTGGTCCACGAGCTCAAGAACCCGCTCGCGTCGATCCGCAATGCGAACGAGATGATCGCTGAGGTAGGCGATGCCGCCGACAGAAGGTTTCCGCCTGCGTGAGGGCGACCGGGTGCGCATCGACCTGCAACTGCCGGACGTCCCGTTGCAGGTCGATGCTGCCGAGGACCGGCTGACGCAGGTCTTCGAAAACCTCCTCGATAACGCATTGAGCTTCTCCGCCCCTGGTGGCACGATCAGGGAGTGGCGAAGGTGGTTGCGCCGCCGGTGAACTTTTCGGGTCCGCTGACGAATTACGGCGACGGCTTTCTGATGATCGAGGTCGAGCCGGGGAGAGGGAAGTGCCGTCCGGCGGTCTGGGTCTCGCTGTATGGCGAGAGCGGCCGCAACGCGGAAGCACTGACGGAGCGACTACGCGAGGCGGTCACCCGTGCTTTCGCGGGACGGTAGGATTTGCCGCGGCCGGTCATTCGCTTTTTTGGAGCTATTCCATCGAGCGCGTAAGATGTCCATGATGCGCGCAGGTTCGGATCCACTCTGCGCCCAGGATATGCATACGGCGTTAGGCAGTGACGGAAAGATAGACTTCGATCCGGTCACAAAGTACACTTGCGGACCATCTTCGGGTCGAAGAAATCAGACAATCAAGGAGTTCCTATGAGTCCTGTAAAGACCAGCAATCGCGGTCGCCCCATCGTCCACACTGAGCCGTGGGCGAAGATTACGGTCGTGCTTCTCGACCGGCATGTTGCCTATCTCGACCGTCTGGCGGTCGACATCCGCCTGCGACACGGCAAGGCGATCAGCCGTGCGGAGATCATCCGCGGCCTGATCGAGGCCGCCGTCCAGGGTGGACTCGATCTTTCCCATGCAGACTCGATGGATCAACTCGTCGAGCTGTTGAACTCGAAGCGAAAAGCGTCGCGGTAGCACGCGTCGCTCTTCTTCGAGCTGAAGTCGTCCTCTCTCCGATCCGGTTCGCGGCGAGACGGACAATGTCCTCCTCACAGCAGGCATCGGTGAGGTCGATCCCGCTTTGTTCCGCTCGATCCAGGATCGAGCGGATGAGGTGGGGCAGACTGAAAGACGGCGGCATGGCCGGGTTCATCTCTCGCGCGAGGTGTCCCAGATAGTCGAGTTGACGCCTGGAGAGCGCGATGATCTCCAGGTCGTTCGCTGTTCCCGCTCGTCTGTCTTCGGTGGGTGGTAACAGGCGCATGTGACTGCTCCAATGAGGGAGTGACCGGGCCGGGCAAATCCCTACCCTCGGCGGTAAAGAAAGTTTGCCCGGTTGGTGGAGAGTTGCTGGTTGGTTACTGGTTTCTGGTTACTAGTGGAGGCGCAGTGAAAGGGTGCTTTCTCTCGGTTTGCTCGTTGGCAATTCACACCAGTCGCGCCGATTCGCAGCAACCCGCCAGCAACCACCAGCAACCAGTTAACCAGCAACCAGTTAACCGTTGAACCAGGACCAACCAGCCAACCGCAAACCACCAACGGTCACCCGACATGGCACCACCCGTGATATCTCACGCGAATGTCCTACGACGCCGTCATTGTCGGCTCCGGCCCGAATGGCCTTGCTGCAGCGATCGCTCTCGCGCGTGAGGGGCGTTCCGTCCTCGTTCTGGAAGGGAAGGACACGGTAGGCGGTGGCGCTCGCACCGAGCAGGTCACCTTGCCCGGCTTTCACCACGACATCTGCTCCGCCATTCACCCGATGAGCGTGGTCTCTCCGTTCCTTCGCGCGCTTCCCCTCGCCGCCCACGGCCTCGAATGGGCCTGGTCCCCAAGCGCGATTGCCCATCCGCTCGACGACGGCAGCGCCGCAACGCTCGAGCTTTCGCTCAACGCGACCGCGGCGGGCCTTGGTGAGGATGAGCCGACGTACCGCGCGCTGATGAAGCCGCTCGCATCGCACGCGGGAGAGCTCTTCGACGAGATCCTACGTCCGATCGGCGCGCTGCCTCTGCCAAGGCACCCTCTGCTGCTCGCTCGTTTTGGCGTGCTCGGATTGCAGTCCGCGGTGCATCTTGCGAAGCGTTTCAAGACTCCTCACGCGCGCGCCCTTCTCGCGGGTTCTGCCGCGCATTCATTTCTCTCACTCCACAGCCCCGGATCCGCGTCCTTCGGCCTGGCCCTGATGCTCGCCGGCCATGCCACCGGCTGGCCCGCGGCGAAAGGCGGCTCCGTCGCCATCATCAACGCCATGACGAGCTACTTCCGCACGCTCGGGGGCCAGATCGAAACGGGACGCATGGTCCGCTCGCTTCGCGATGTGCCTGCCTCACGCGCGGTGCTCTTCGATCTTTCTCCACGGCAGCTGGCCGGCATCGCCGGCGAGGAGTTGCCGGCGTCGTACGTGAAGAGGTTGCGACGCTTCCGGTTCGGACCCGGGGTTTTCAAAATCGACTGGGCGCTGGACGGCGCGATTCCTTGGAGAGCCGCCGAATGCGCGCAGAGCGCAACCGTCCACGTCGGGGGGAGTCTGGAAGAGATCGCGGCACACGAGCACGCGGTGTTCCACGGTCAGATGACACAGAAGCCGTTCGTCCTCGTCGCCCAGCAGAGCATGTTCGACGCGACACGGGCGCCCGCGGGGAAACACACCGGCTGGGCTTACTGTCATGTGCCGCACGGCTGGGATGGCGATGCGACGGAGCTCATCGAGAGCCAGATCGAACGTTTCGCACCCGGCTTCCGCGACCTCATCCTCGGGCGCCACACGATCAATACCGCGCAGTACGAAGAGTACAACCCGAACTTCATCGGCGGCGACATCGCCGGCGGTGCGAACACCATGATGCAGTTCCTCACGCGGCCTTTCCCGAAGCTCGATCCGTACGCGACGCCGAACCCTCGGTTGTACCTCTGCTCGAGCTCCACGCCGCCGGGCGGCGGCGTGCATGGGATGTGCGGCTACTGGGCGGCAAAGAGCGCGCTGCGAAGGGCGCTTCGCTAGCTAGCAGGTCGCCGCTGGAGGCGTCATCGGACGAAGAACGTGAGTCTGAATGAAAAGAGTTGCCCGTGAGACGGGCGCTCGATGAGTGTTTTCTGCCGCGAGAGACCCCTAGGCCGGCACGGCCGGCAGAGAGCCATTTCAGGGACGGAACGCTAGTTCGCTCGTTCAGCGAGCTCGCTCGTCGCGTCCCGTTTCCGCTCCTGCACGAGCTTCTTGATGCGCTTTTCGACGTTCGCCGCCTCCTCCTCGCCGAGCTTCTCCTTCGCCTGCTGGACTCCCTCGGATGTCCCACCACTCGCATCCACGATGCGTTGGACGACCCCGCGCCAGTTTGCGTCCTGGGCAGGGGCTCCGACGGTCCTCACCGCGACCCAGTCGAGGAAGTTCGACGCGCGTGTCCACGTGTCGATCGCAAAACGCAGCGCTCCCGCGTCGTCGCTGGTGGTGAACTCGACGATGCCGGCCAGAGGATGACCCTCGAGGGTGGCGAAGACCACATGGGTTGGCTCGGACACTTCCACACGCACCTGGAAGTTCCCGCGCAGCGGAAGCGAGCCGGTGAGTGTTGCCCCCTTCTCGATGCGATCGGGCGCTCCCGGTTCCGCGACGAACTCGATGGGCATGAAGTCGTTTACCTTTTCGCAGAACAACTTCATCAAAGAAGCTGCGGTATGGCGGGACCCACGCATCTCGGCAAAGAACGTTTTGTGCTCGAGCGAGCCAAAGCCATCTTCGGGCAGCGCTTCCTTGAGTGCGTCGGCGAGCAGCCGCAATCCTTCACTCAGCGGCGTCGCGGTCAGCCCCAGGAGCTCGAGCGCGTTGCGCCCCCGGACCACGTTCTCTTCTTTGAGCATGGTCAGTTTGTTCTCATCGACGCCGAGCTGAGCCAGCACGGCAGGAATCGGGATGCGCACGGCAGGCCGATCCGTGATCACCCCGAATCGCTTCACGAGATCACTCATGGTCGTGATCTTGG
>JANMSA010000073.1:0-1985 GCA_031388865.1 Acidobacteriota bacterium
CAGTTGTCCGGGAGTCCACGCTCCAGCCCCAGGCCTCGCGAACGATGCCCAGGCGAAGCGGCGCAGACAACCGACAACCGACAACTGACAACAACGACTTACACCTGGACCCGGTGAACCCGCAACAGATTCGTCTTCGCACGCTGGTAAATCGGCGAGCCCATCAGGATGACCAGCCGGTCTCCCTCTCGCACGATGTCCTTCGAGAGGAGAAAGTCGTCCACACGGTCCACGATCTGCTCGTGGAACTCTCCCGCTTCTCGTAGCACGAACGGTTGCACGCCCCAGAGCAGGTTCATCCGTCGCGCGACCCAGCTCGATGGCGTGAGGGCGATGATCGGCACCTTCGGGCGGAACTTCGACATCAGCCTCGCCGCGAAGCCTGTCTGCGTGAACACGACCAGATACTTGGCGTCGAGCTGTTCGGCTGCGTAGTTCGCGGCCCCCGCGAGCGCGTCCGTAAACTCGTCTGTCTCCGAGTTCTTCCGGAACGGTTCCCTTTCCCAACCCACGTTCAAATGCTGGCTGGCCTCAGCCGCGAAGATGATCCGCGCCATCATCTGCACCGCCTCGACGGGATATTTTCCGGACGCGGTCTCCGCCGAGAGCATCACCGTGTCCGAACCATCGAAGATCGCGTTCGCGACATCGGACGCCTCGGCGCGGGTCGGCCGCGAGTTCGTCGTCATGGACTCCAGCATCTGCGTCGCGGTGATGGCAAACCTCCCCCACCGGCTGGCCCGCGTCAGGATCTTCTTCTGCACGATGGGCACAGCTTCGGGAGGGAGCTCGACGCCGAGGTCGCCGCGGGCCACCATGACGCCATCGCTGGCCTCGAGGATCTCGTCGAGGTTGTCGATGGCCTGGGGCTTCTCGAGTTTGGCGATGATGTTGATCTCGTCGCCTTGGTACTGGTGCAGCAGCTCGCGCAGGTCGATGATGTCGCTCTTCCGGCGGATGAACGACGCCGCGACATAGTCGAGCTTCTGTTCGACGGCGAACTTCACGTCGATGCGGTCCTTCTCCGTGATGGCCGGGATCGTGAGCTCGGAGTCGGGGAAGTTCATCCCTTTCTTCGAAGAGATCGGGCCGCCGTGAATGACACGCGTGCTCACGCTCTTCGCGTCCACACCGGTCACCACGAGCTCCACCAGCCCATCGTTGATCAGGATGCGGTGGCCGATCTGCACCTCTTGCGGCAGTGGCTTGAAGGGCGTCGAAACCACCTTCGCGTTTCCCATGACCGGTTCCGTGGTGAGCACGAAGGTCTGTCCGGTCTGCAGCGTCAGCACGCCCTCGACGTCGCCGATGCGAAGCTTCGGCCCCTGGATATCGGCCACGATGGGGATGTACCGTCCGAGCTCCATGGCCACATCGCGGATGATCGCGATCACGCGGGCATGATCTTCGTGCTTCCCGTGAGAGAAGTTCAGGCGGAATGCATCGACCCCCGATGTGAGCAGGCGATGGATCATTTCTTCGCTGCTGCTGGCGGGTCCGAGGGTGGCCAGGATTTTTGTGCGTCGCATAGACTGATGCTGAGTCTATCAATTGCGAGAACCGCAGCCGCTTCTGACCGCACATCTCTTCGCGCCGCTCAACGTCGAGCTCGTGACGCTGCTGCAGTCGCTGTCGAGTGACGACTGGAACGCGCCCACCGTTGCCGGCGCGTGGACCGTCAAAGACGTCGCATCCCATCTTCTCGACACAGCACTCCGACGCCTGTCCCTGCACCGCGACGGACACACCAGCCCAGGCCCTTTCGACCCGAACGCAACCAATCGCGACTGGGTGACCGCAACGGAGAGGCTCAGTCCCTCCGTCCTGACCGACCTGATGGATCGCGCTGGATCCGACCAGGCCGCGTTTTTCCAGTCACTCGACCCGTTCGCGCCCGCGAAGTGGGCCGTGAGCTGGGCCGGCGAAGAGCAGTCGGCGAACTGGTTCGACGTCGCCCGCGAGCTCACGGAGCGCTGGCACCATCA
>JANMSA010000093.1:0-1976 GCA_031388865.1 Acidobacteriota bacterium
CAACGCTCGCGGGAGGGTCGTACACGAGATTGGCGCAAATCGAACTCTTGCCGACCCTCTTGATCCCGTCGAGAAAGTGGGTCATGTTTCCACTCGTAGCACACTCCAATAGCGTGTCACGAAGCTTCTCCCGGCCCTTGAAGGTGTGAGCATACGCGCCAGAAACCATTCCTCCGTACCAATAGAGGTTGTGGGGAATACCGCCCTCCCGGCCGGTCTGTTGAGCGAAGGAGCCGGCGGAGAGCCGAAGCTGGGGTGTCTCTCGATACCGTCGTTGACCTTCCACCGTATATACAAGCGCGGCCGTGACATACACCGACGCCACACCAGGAGGGCAATATATGCCTATGGCTTCGTACGACACAGCGCCTGCAGCCCGATCCCTTAGCGCATGCGGACTCGACTGGGTCGCGAGCGCAGACCCAGCATGCGCGGCGGGTGGGTCAAATTCGAGATAGAGCTCAACGTCGGTGAGCGGTACTGGGCGAAGATTTCCGATTCGGACAACGAAGTCCGCTTCGTCTCCATCGTTCACCAATGCATCGGTCACGATCTCCATCGTCACTTCGGCATCGACGTGCGCGGTTCTCGTCACATCAGCCAGGGTAGGTCGCGGGGCGCCGAGCGGAAGCTGAACGTTGGGTGCTACCTTCGCGGCCGCCGGCGTCTGTGGTCGCTGGTCGAGGCGATCGGCGTCGTCGTTCGCCTGCCCTTCGGCGACTCGTTCCGCACCGCTCCCGCGGATTCCACTGACGAAGGACTCCCACTTCGCAAGCCAATGCTTTTTGCCGTTACGGGTTAGCCACGCTAGCAGTGGCGCGAGCTTGTCGCGAAGCCCATTGTCCTGAGCGGTCCTGACGGCGTCGTCAACCGCCTCCCGGAGTGCGTCCTCCGAGGTCTTCGTTTTACCCAGATTGAAGACCACGTCGCAGCGCGCTGCCAACTCCTTCTCTGGTTGCTCCAGTGTTTGGTATACGTCGGCAAGAAACCTGTGTAGCTGAGGAGAGCGGCTGTGATGCTGCTTGCGAAGTTCGAGATACTCAGCAAGCTTCTGAAGTTCGAGCGGATCACCGCCAGTGTTGTCAATGTACTTCTGAATATCCGACGCCTCCACGCGTCGCTGCGGATCGGCCCACTGCACGTGCCCCCCACCGGCCCACTGGCTGATTAGGGTATCGCGGAGTTCATCCTGCCTGGGATGAGAGGTGACGGATGAAAGGTAGAAGGCAAGCGGCAGGAGTCGGTCATAGAGACGAAGCTGCGTTCGTGGAATAGTGAGGACGAGGTCGACAATGAACGCCTCTTGGTCGAGCGCCAGGGCAAGGCCGACCATCGTTAACGTCGTCGCGGTGTTGCCAAGGATGTGGCGGCCGCTCTTCTCGCTGTCTGTCCCGCCGTCATACACCGTGACACGCTCAATGGCGAGATAGTCGCGGAGTATCTGTAGCGCCGAGGCATTTGCGCCTGGCGAACCGTCAGAAGCCAGCAATACAGCGAGATTCCAAGCGGTATCTTCGAGAACAAACTGACTCTTGAGCGCTTGACGAAATAGAGTCGCCGACTGCTTTCGTGTGCCCATGCGGGCGTGCACGAGAGCGCGCCACTCGCGGACCAGTGGGTGCGGGCCGATCGGGCCGATCGCCGGCAAGCTATTGAGCAGACCGAGCGCCGCGGGCAATTCGCCGAGGTGAAACTGTTGGATGGCATGCTTTAAGTTCTCTTGATCTGGGTCATCTCTTTTTCTGCGCGGATCACTCACGACGCGCGGGCCGGGCGACTGTCGGTCGGACGTGCCGTCCGCGAGCTCCACCTGAATGATGAGGTAGTTACTCTCGGGTGTGCGGTAGTCGAGAAACAATTTGAGCGCGCCTTGGAGCCTCTGCCGCACAGAACTGTACCAAGGCTCAAGGGCGGCGACAGCGCCAGACAAGTCCTTGTTCTGCACGTGGTACATGAACTCGGCCTGCGTGGTCTTG
>JANMSA010000096.1:0-9001 GCA_031388865.1 Acidobacteriota bacterium
CCTCAAGAATCTGAACGTGGACATTCCGCTGGGGGTCTTCATCGCAGTGACGGGGGTGAGCGGTTCCGGCAAATCCACGCTCGTGAATGACATCCTGTACAAGGCGCTGTCGCGGCATTTCTACGACGCCATCGACACGCCAGGTGAGCACGACCGCATCGACAACCTGGAGCTGATCGACAAGGTCATCGACATCGACCAGTCGCCGATCGGCCGCACGCCGCGCTCCAATCCTGCGACCTACACGCAGCTCTTCGGGGAGATCCGCAACCTGATGTCGGGGACGCCGGAAGCGCGGATGCGGGGCTATGGACCGGGGCGGTTCTCCTTCAACGTGAAGGGCGGGCGTTGCGAAGCGTGCAAGGGCGACGGGCAGATCAAGATCGAGATGCACTTCATGCCGGACATCTACGTGAAGTGCGATGTCTGCGCGAGCAAACGCTACAACCGCGAGACGCTCGAGGTGAAGTACAAGGGATACTCGGTCGCCGAGATCCTGGAGATGACGGTCGAACAGGCGCATGAGGTTTTCAAGAACGTGCCGCGGATCGCCAACGTTCTGCGCACGCTGGAGGAAGTGGGTCTCGGCTACATCACCCTCGGCCAGTCGTCGACCACGCTGTCCGGCGGCGAGGCGCAGCGCGTGAAACTCGCCAAGGAGCTCGCGAAGCGAGCGACCGGGAAGACGCTGTACATTCTGGACGAGCCCACGACTGGTCTGCATTTCGATGACGTCGCCAAACTCCTGCACCTGATGCACGGCCTGGTGGACCGCGGGAACACAGTCGTCGTGATCGAGCACAACCTCGACGTGATCAAGACCGCCGACCATGTGATCGACCTCGGCCCCGAAGGCGGTGACGGCGGAGGCCGCGTGGTCGCCACTGGCACGCCGGAGAAGATCGCCGCGACCAAAGCCAGTCCCACGGCAGAGTACCTGGCGAAGGTGCTGCGGCCCCGGGTGGCGGTGGCGGCGAAGACGGTGGCGGCGGGGCGCGGGGCGCGGCGGCGGTGAGTGGGGAACCCTCACCGCAGCGGGGAACCACTCCGGAGGCGTGATGGCGAGTAGCCGGTGGTGGAGCGCGATTGCGCGGGTACCACCGGAACGCGCCACCGTCTCGAAGTGCGCCCCGGCGGCTCTTACGCGCCGCTCTTCTTGAACGACGCTGCGTACCGCTTCGATGCGTCGGGATTCTCCGTCACTTCGCGAATCGCCCTTTCAAAGGACTCCTGGGTGAGTCCGCGCTGCGAAAGCAGCTCGTCTGCGCGCGCAGGTTCCTTCTGAATGCTGGCGCCCAGCTCCCCGAGCTGTTCCGGTGTCAGCGTGGCCGCCGTCTGAGGGGGTTGATCGGCGGTCACGCTGGACGACGACGCCGTCTCCTTGCCGCCGCAGGCCAGCAGGAGGAGCAGGAAGACTGCCGTTGCGATTCTCATCCTTTCCCCTTTCCTTTGCCTTTGCCGTTCCCTTTGCCGCCACCGTGCGATTTCCCTTCACCGTGCTTTTCCTGATGATCGTCGCTGCCGCGGCCTGCACGAACTTCACGCTTCTCCTGGTGGCGTTCGACTTTGTGCTCCTTGACCGCTTTGGCCACCTTCGCCGCTTTGCGGGGCTTCTGCTCCGTCGACGCGCGGCGGTCCCCATCGTCATCGTTGTCGCGTGGGCGATGGACTACCTCTGCGCCAGTCTGCAGGCCCAGTCGCTTCTTGAGCTGCCCCGGGGGGCCGCCGTGCGGATGGTTGCGTCGGTATTCGACGATCCGAGTGCGCACCGGAATCGGGATGAAGTCCACATCGCGCTCGATGAGCCGCGGTGCGACAACGTCCAACTCGATGTCCGGGATGCCGTAGAAGCGGATCTCGCGCTCGATCTCCGTCACCAGAGGCACGCCGATGACCCCTGCCTGATAGCGCGTGCGAACAAACTGCACGAAGGGAGTGCGCGCCGGTTCGTCGATCACCAGTGCCACGGGCGCATACCGGACGACTTCCACGAACTGCACCGGCGGCACGTTCGCATCATTGAGCAGCGTGACCACGTCCATCAGGTCCGCCATCGGCACATCAGTCACTTCCGAAACTGCCGCGACGGCGAGGGGCATTGCCACCAGTGCCAGCAGCTCGTTGGTAGTGAGCGCCTCAGCCCTCACGGGCAGGAACAGGGCCGCGATGACAATCGCGCCAGCAATCGGTTTCCAGGTCATTTGCCTCTCCAGTCATCAACGTTCTGTGCAATAAGATGGCCGTCATGCAGTTCGCCTGCGTTCTTTTCCCGAACCTCACGCAGCTCGACCTGACTGGGCCGTTCGAGGTGTTCCACCGCCTGCCTGACGCCATCGTGCATCTGGTCGCCGCCACACCCGACCCGGTCGAGAGCGAAGGCGGACTGATGATCCTGCCGAACGCCACGTTCTCGGACACCCCGATCTGCGAAGTGCTCTTCGTACCGGGCGGGACTGGAGTGAACAACGCCATGCTCGACGACGAGATGCTCGCGTTTCTACGGTTGCAGGGAGATCACGCACGTTGGGTCACCTCCGCCTGCACGGGCGCATTGCTCCTCGGCGCGGCGGGTCTGCTGGCCGGCTACGAGGCCGCGACGCACTGGGCGTCAACGGAGTTCCTTCAGGCCTTCGGCGCCTGGCCGAAGGAGGACCGGGTCGTGGTGAGCGCAAACCGCATCACCGGCGGCGGCGTCACCGCCGGCATCGACATCGCCCTGCGAATCGCGGAAGAGACGCACGGACGGAAAATGGCGGAGGAGATCCGGCTCGCGATCGAGTACAGGCCGGAAGTGCCCTCGGACGACGCCGTCCGGCAAGCGGTGCTCGCGAAGCTTGGTCCGATGAAGGAGCAGCGCCGGCGCGCAGTGGAGGAGGCAGCGCGCAAAATGAGCTCGTGAAGTTGTTGTCGGTTGTCGGTTATCGGTTGTCTGTGAGTCGCGCAGCTCCTTCTCCGCGACCGCGAGAGTTCCCCGCGAGAAGTCGCACGCAGTTTGAAGCAGTCATCCTGACGAAGTCTGCGGGTTGCGATGAGGCGTCACAGACAACCGACAACGAGAACGGACCACCGCAACCGCACGAAACTGACATGACCACCCTCTTCCTGCTCTCGCCGGCAATCGTGACCGGCCTCCGGGCGAAGCAGCTGATGTCGATTCGCGCGACGTTCGAGCTGGCCCGGCGGTACCGCACCGCCGAGGGCGTTGAGATTGGCGATGCGTTCGCGTTCATGAGCGCGTTGTACTTTCGCGGGAAGCTCGCGTACGCGCGCCGGTTCGCACGGCCGTCGGCGGCGGTGGGTGGCGATGGGATCTTCGTAATCACCTCCGGCTTCGGGCTTGTCCCGGCAGACTGGCGCATCACGGCAGAGCGGATGCAGCGGATGCAGAAGATCGACATCGATCTGTCGACGCGAAACTACGTAAAGCCGCTGCAGCATCACGCGCAGCTCATCGCACGCGCACTCGCGAACGAGCCCGACGCGCAGGTCGTCCTTCTCGGCAGCATCGCCACCGGCAAATACGTCGACGTGTTGCGGCCGCTGTTCGGGGAGAAGCTCCGCTTTCCATCCGCCTTCGCCGGACTCGGCGACATGGCCCGCGGGGGGCTGATGCTGCGCGCAGCTCGCACCGGCCAGGAGCTGGAGTACGTGACGCTCGACGCAAACCGCAAGCGTCCGCCAGGCGCAACCGGCAAGATGCCGGCAATGTAGTTGCTGGTTCCTGGTTGCTTGTGATTTCGTCGCAACCAGGAACCAGCAACCAAACCAGCAACCAGCAACCAACCAAACCAGCAACATGACGAGACGCATTGAGATCCCTCGGGAGCCACGTGACCTCATTCTGAAGTTCGGTGCACGGGAGGTGCGTCTCACCAATCTGCACACGCCTTTCTGGAAGTTTCTCGGTATCACGAAACGCGATCTCCTCCAGTACTACGCCGACGTCTCGCCCTGGCTTCTGCCGCACCTCAAGGATCGGGCGATGGTGATGAAGCGCTACCCCAATGGCGCGGAAGGAGAGTTTTTCTACATGAAGCGCGCGCCGTCGCCGCGTCCGGAATGGATCGAGATCTGCGACATCCTGCACAACGAGGGGATGGTGAACTTTCCCATCGTGCAGGACCTTCCGTCGCTGCTCTGGCTGATCAACCTCGGCTGCATCGATCTCAACCCGTGGTACGCGCGGTGCGCCGACTCCGATCGTCCCGACTTCCTCCACTTCGATCTCGATCCCGGGCCGGGCTCCACGTTCGAGACCGTCCGGGAGGTTGCGCTCCGCGTGCGCGACCTCCTGGGCGCATTGAACATCCCCACGTATCCGAAGACCACTGGATCGAAGGGTATCCACGTGTACATCCCCATCGTGCACGGACCTCTGCAGAAAGAAGTGTGGACGTTCGCGAAGGCGATTGCGATCGAGCTCGAGAACCGTCATCCGGCCATCATCACGGCCGAGTACAGGAAGGTGAAACGCCCGCATGGCCGCGTGCTCGTGGACTACAACCAGAACGCGTGGGGACGCACCCTGGCGTCGATCTACTCCGTCCGTCCGACGCCATTCGCGGGCGCGTCGATGCCCGTGACGTGGGAGGAACTCGAGGGGGGTGTGAAGATCGACGACTTCCGCATCGACAACGCGCTCACCCGCCTCGAGGAGGTCGGCGATCTCTGGAAGCCGGTGCTGGCGAAAACCAGACGCTTCAACCTGTTCAGCGTGCTCGAGGCTCCCAGCAGGAAGCCGGCGAAGGAGCCAGCGACGAAGCCGGCGAAAAAGGCGGCGAGGAGGAAGGCGTGACCCTCCCCATCCATCCACAGTACCCGCCGATGGAGGCGAAGCGCGTCGATCGGATTCCGGCGGGCGAGCATTGGCAGTTCGAGCCGAAGTGGGATGGATTTCGCGCGATCGTGTTTCGCGATGGCGATGACGTCGAGGTTCAATCCAAGGCGGGACAGCCGCTGGCGCGGCTCGAAGCGCTGCGCTCGGAGAATCCGTTCGAGGTGCGGGTGCCGGGCGGCCCCAGCCGGTGGGCGTCGGCAAAGAGTGGCGAGTGGGTACCGGTGCGCCCGGAGCTCGTGTGCGAGGTCGAGTACGACGACTACTCGCAGGGGCGCTTCCGTCACGGCTTTCAAACCGGTAGTCGCTCGCTTTTTGCTCGCACGACGGGCTACCGTCCCAGCCGCCTCCGCGCGCAGCGAGGCTGTCATCCCGAGCGTGAGTCGAGGGACCTGTGTGGGTGGGGCGACAGGCATGAGCACTTGATGCACCTCCCGACCAGGTCCCTCGACCCGGGCGCTCGGGATGACAGATTCTCTGCACTTCCACTAGACGTGGCGTACCGGCTCCCGTTAGACACATGCGTCCGACTGCGCTGGGCCGCGTCTGGCGGCCACCCACGGAGTTCTGGGTTTTCTCTGGAGAATGTTCCGCGTGTTGCCCAGGCGGGATGATGACCACCGGGACCCCTGTTTGAAGTTCCCGTGACCAAGTTCATCGTTCATCGTTCATCGTTCATCGTTCGTGGTGTGGCGTTCATCGTTCTCTGCGCGCTGACGGTCTCGCTCGGCGCTCAGTCCGTGCGCATCGTGGAGAGGCCGTCCGGCCTCGTCGCCGGCGTTCTCAACGTGCCGGTAATCGCAACTCTGCCCGTGACGAAACTGGCGCTCTTCATCAACGGCGTGAAGTACACCGAGACGGCCGGGCAGGCGATGACCGCGCAAGTGGATATCGGGCAGTACATCCGGCGCCTGCGGATGCGCGCGGTCGGCTATGACGCGGAGGGCAAGGTCCTCGGCGAGGACGAGATGGTCGTCAACGACCCACGCCCGCCGTTCCGCGTCAGTCTGGAGGGACCTTCGGCGTGGCCGGAGAGCGGGATGGTCGAGCTCCATGCGAACGTCCTGCGTCCCGCAGAGATCTCCATCAGCGGTGTGGACTTTTATGTCGGTGAGGAGAAGACGGGCTCGGCTTCTTCGCCGCCCTACACCGCGAACGTCGACACGGGGAAGTTTCCCGGGGCGATTTATGCGCGCGTGGTTGCGCGCTCCACTCGCGGGGAGGAAGCGAATGACGTCTTCTTCTTCGGCGAGCGCGCGAATGTGACCACCGACGTCACGATTCAGCAGATCCCGGTCTCGGTCGCCGCGGGTGCTCAGCCTCTCACTGCCGCGCAGATCACGCTCCTGGACAACGGCGTGGTGCGGCCGGTGGAGACGCTCGTGGCGGCCTCTGACCAGCCGCTGAATGTCATTCTGCTCATCGACTATTCAGAGAGCATGCTCGAGGAGCTGCCGGTGGTGAAAGAGGCAGCGAAGCAGTTCGCGCGCGCGCTCCTGCGGCCGCAGGACAGACTTGCTGTGGCGGGATTTCATCAGCGTACGTTCTGGCTGACCGGCTATACGAACGACTGGACCACGGTTGCGCAGGCTGTCGACCGGGTCCAGCCGATCGGCGAGACGCACCTTTATGACAGCGTCATCGAGATGCTCTACCAGATCCAGAAGGTGCAGGGGCGGCAGGCGCTGGTCGTGCTGACGGATGGCGTGGATCAGGGCAGTACGTTCAAGCTCGACCATCTGGTGCATTACGCGAGGTACGCGGGCGTACCGGTGTACCCCGTGGTGAAGAACAAGTCGCTGTCGCGCTGGATGAAGCTCGGCGTGGGAAAAATGCAGGCTCGCCGCCTCGATCGAATCGCCGAAGAGACGGGCGCGACGTACTTCATCATCCAGAGCGAGCGCGAGCTCGCCGGCGTCTACACGCGCATCGCCCGGGAACTGCGGCAGCAGTACCAGATCGTGTTCCATTCCGAGGCGGCGACGCCCGACCAGTGGAGATCGATCGCGGTCAAGTCGAGCGGAGGGCAGCAGTTGCGCGTGCCGCGCGGGTACTTTCCCTGACCGGTTGGCGGTTGGCGTTACCCAGCAGGCAGAAGGCAAAAGGCAGAAGGCAGTAGGCAGTAGGCAGGACCTGAACCGGGCGGAGGCCTCCTGCTTACTGCCTACGGTCTACTGAGTACCGGGCACAAACCGTGAAGTTCAGGCGCTGGGATGGAACGCGGCTCACCGCTTTTCCCGGAGGCGCCGCAACGCCACCGGATTCACCTGGGGCTCCGGAGCGAGCGGCAGGAGCGCGTCTTCACATCAGTTGCGATGAGCATCGTCCTGCTCTTCATGACGCTCTGGGTCTGGGCAGTGACCGATGCGAACCGCATGCGGAAAGCGGCCCGGGCAGCAGGTGTGCCGGTCCCGGGAAGTGCCGGCGCGCCGACCGCGAGCATCACCGGAGTGATGTTCGGACCGCAGGCGCAGAAGACGCCCTATCTCAACCAAGCCATGCTGGAGTTCCTCGATCCGCTCCGCGGGGAAAGCGGAGAATTGCGCTACACACCGCTGCTTCCGGGCGAGCGGATCGCCTCCCGCGCCGCCGCTGCGCCGTCCGCGCCGGCACGATCCGGCATCCACAAGCTGATCGTGAGCATCAACAAGGTCTCCAGCGCCATCGAGGACATCAGCATCGTCACGCTCGTTCCCATCGCCAGGAAACAGCAGGGGCGCATCGGGGCGTACCGGCTGGGAAGCTGGCCGTGGGAGTCGGGTGGCACGCCCCGCTCCCAGCGGTACGCGGCGCCGCGCGGCTTCATCGAGGTCACCGAGCAGAACCAGGATTTCCACGTGTCTGAGCACTTCCGCCTGCGTGACTTCCTGACCAAGGATCAGCGCAGCGTGTGGCCGAAGTACCTGCTGCTGGATCCGCTGCTCATCGACAAGCTGGAGCTGGTCATTCAGGAGCTGGAGCGCCAGGGCGTGAAAATTCAGGCGGTCCACGTCATGAGCGGCTTCCGCACGCCTCAGTACAACCATGCCGGCGGCAACACCGCCGGACGCGCGGGCCTGAGCCGGCACATGTACGGGGACGCTGCCGATGTCTACGTGGACAACAATCGCGATGGACAGCCGGACGACATCACCGGCGATGGACGCGTAACCACGGCCGATGCCGAGAAGTTCGCACGCGCCGCCGAGACGGTGGAGAAGAAGCACCGCCAGCTCGTGGGCGGCATCGGGATCTACGCCGCGTGCTGCGGGCACGGACCTTTTACACACATCGATGTACGCGGCATGCGGGCGCGTTGGCGCGGGACGGGCAATGGCTAGAATGGAGGTCGCAGGGGGGAGAGCGCAGGGCGCAGGACTGAGAGGGTGCATGAGCACCGTTTCCCCTGTCCCCGCGCGCTCCTCCCTGCCCCCGATTTCCAAGGAGGCAGCGTGGAGGTAACAGAATTTTCGTGTCCCGAGTGTCAGAGCAGGAGGACCGACTCGTCGGTGGTCTGCCCGACCTGTGGCGCCCCGCCGATTCGTGAGGGCGACAAGCGCAACGTCGAGGAGGAAGTCCGCTCGCAGGACCTCGAGCCGTACATCACCCTGCGCTACATCGCGAGGTTGTTCAAGGTGCTCGCGGTGCTCATGGCGATCATGCTCATCGGCGAGATCGTCCTCAGCTTCATGGCGGATGAGCCGGTGTCGATGCCGGACCTCATCGCGCGCGTGACGCAGCTCATGGTGCTGGCCGGTCTGATGTGGGGCGGCGGCGACGTCACACTGCTCCTGATCGACGCCGGACACGATCTTCGTGTGGCGCGCATCCTCCTCGGACGCATCAACCACGAGATGCACCGGGCCGCGTCCGTCCAGGAGAAAAACAGCGGCGAGAAGCTCGACGGCGTGGAGACTCCGCGGCAGCACGTGCCTCGAGCTCCAAGGTAGTCAGTGGCGGGCCCGGCGCTGCCGGGCCCGAGGGTTGTCGAGAGCCATAGCTTCCGGCCGCCCTTTAGAAGACTGCGTGGCAGAAAACCGCCGCTGGAGGCGGCGCGAGAGCTACTCAGTCGACGAGCGTCGCGGTGGCGGAGCAACCAGCGCTGCCCGTGTCGGCCGAGCGCGTGGCCGCTGGAGGCGGCCCGTAGGGTAGCCGGTGGTGCGAGCGAAGCGAGCGACCACCGGGGTC
>JANMSA010000136.1:0-2258 GCA_031388865.1 Acidobacteriota bacterium
ATCCAATGGTAGCGCCTCGAAAAAGCCATCCCGGCCCGAGCAGGCGAAAATGGCGACGCCGTTTGCGGAGGGGGAAAGCTCGTTGGCGAGATACTGCTCGATCCGCTCGACGTCGCGGTCGAAGCTGTCCCGCGCGTCTGAACGCGGCGGATAGGTCCGGGCGCGCGCATGCAGCTCCTTCCTGACGAAAGGGGCGTAGCGGTCCTGCCCGTGCTGGTCGGGCTGCACGTTCAGGTATAGGCTGATCACAGGGAGGGTCGCTGGTTCGAAGCGCGCGAGGCGGTACAGGATCTTGTCGAGAGAGGCGGTAGGAGTGGCTGCCTGTTCCATGTCCTACCAGCACGAGCAAAGCCTGTGCCGATGAACGAATCGGGCAGGGCCAGCTCGACTGAGAGCACCCCGGCATACAAGATTCTTCGCGCGGAGGCTAGCTATCACGGCCCTCACCACTCAGTGGGCTCGGACAACACGATGCGTGCGCTGTCAAACGGCGTGATCGACGTCGACGACGCGCTGCGCCGGCTGAGCGCCACGCTCACGCATGGAGCGGTTCACCGGGCCGGAGTGGATAGCCAGCCCGCGGCGCAGCGAAATAGTTCACCGGGCCGGGAAAAAATCCGCATAGGACCGCCCGGGATCTCTTCGTCGGTTCGGTCGCCATGGGCCGGCGCCCTGGGCGCGGCGGCGGGCCGGCGTGGTCGGCATCTTTCCTATCCCGCCGCAGTGATTCGCCTGGTCGGGGGCGACCTACAGGTATCGAGGAGTGGTTGGCGGCAGACCAGACAACCAGCCGCCCCTGAACCCCGCACGGCGCAGGCCCACAGCGACGTATGGACAACTCCGCAGGAGCCGCCAGATCAACTCTGAACGATAGTTCTCGATCATCAGAATGACCGGCCCCTGATCAAGCGCGAAGTGGTCGTGCGAGATCCAGCCGGAACCCCCGGAACCGCGACCCGGCAACGTCGGATTGATGCTGCAGACGAGGCCGTGTTCGTTTTCCATCTTCGGGTAGGTCACGGAATAATGCTGCAGGGTGGGTAGCACGATCTCAGGAGCGAACGGCAGAGATGCGACGACCGCCCACGGAGCCAGGGTGCCATCGTCGGGGCCATACGGCACGCCTCGCGCGACATACCCCAGGAAGCGCCGTGTGACTCCTCTCACTCTGCGCGTCGTCGGCCCCGGGCCGTTACTCGCGGTAATGCCCCACGCGTGCTGGCCATAATCGCGAAAGCCCTTGGGATTGCGGATGCCGTATCGCTGGTTCACGTAGGTTGCGCGACGGCTGTTCTCAAAGTAGTCAATCGCCTGCCGGCGCATAAAGGCATCCTGGATGCCGCGGAAGTCAAGCCACAGGTGGGAGAGCTGGTGCACGAACAGCGGGCCACCGTAGAGAAATTCGTGGCCGTACAGCTTTTTCCAGCGATAGGTCGACGTCCAGGCGAGATAGCTCTTCTCGGGCAAGGGCTGCGTCGGCGAGCCAAGGCCGAGCACGTACAGAATCAGCGCCTCGTTATATCCCTGCCAGCGAGCTCGCAGGAAGCCGGTTTCCGGCTTCCATCCATGTGAAACGGTCGCATCACCGTTTTGCGCCCACCGCCAATCCACGCGCCGGTACAACGAGTCGGCGAGCCTTCGCACTTCACGCTCGTCGTCCGTTGCCTGATCGAAGTAGGCAGCCGCGGTTAAGGCGCCGGCGATGAGGATGGTCGTATCAATGGTCGACAGCTCACAACGCCACGCGCGCCGTCCGGTCGTGATATCGAGGAAATGGTAATAAAAGCCCCGATGCCCGGTCGCGTCCCGCATCGGACCTTGCGGAGCCCCCCAGAAGAAGCGCAACGTGGCCAGCGTGCGCTCGACCGCCTTGGCGCGCGGCACGAACGAGCGCTCGACCGCGACGGGATAGCTGCCAAGAGCAAGTCCCACACCGGCGATGCTGGCAGGGATGTCGTCAGCTGATGTGTGGTCGGGAATCAGCCCGTTCTGAGGGTTAGTCTCCTGCCAGAAATATCGGAAGGTGTTCCGTTGGAGTGTCTGAAGCTGGTCGTGGCCGTACGTCAGGGCGGGACGCCGGGAAGTACTCTTCTGCGCGCTCATGCTGGCACGAGCTCCACGGTGAGGGCGGCGACGCCATGAGGGGGCAGTTCGACCTCGAGAGCGAGCCGCCCGTCGCGCCACGTCCGACACGCTTCTCGTACCATTCTCGAAGCCCCATGAAGCTGTTCGACCGCCGGACCGTCGAGATATGCCTG
>JANMSA010000142.1:0-11984 GCA_031388865.1 Acidobacteriota bacterium
ACTCAACTGGAGATCATTACGCGCGCGAACTTAGCGAGGGACGTCACCGGCGTGAACGTGATGGTCAAACAAATCAGTTCAGGTCTCAAGAAGATGATCGACGCACTCGCGTCGCCTGGCTCGAAGACTTGAAGACTCGAAGACTGAAGACTCGAAAACTTGAAGACTCGAAGACTCGAAGACTCGAAGACTCGAAGACTCGAAGACCTGAAGACTCGAAGACTTGAAGACTCGAAGACTCGTCAGCCCGCAGCGAGCAACCAGCAACACGCCGCGAAGACGGCGGAAGACGGCCAGTCAGACGTTCTCGAACGCACGGCGGATCCGCTTGGAAAAGTACTTGTCGGGAAGACCCGCCTTTCCCCACTTCTTGAGCGCCTTCGCTTTCCGGAACGAGCGGAGAGCTTTCTGGCGATAGCTGTCGTCCGCCTCGAATGCGTATTGCGAGTACTGCGACGCTCCGAGAAAGGCCCAGATCCACCCGTTGCTCGGCAGTTTCGAGCTCAGGTCTTCAAAGTGTTGCGACGCTCTGCCGAACTCTCCGTTGAAGTAGTCCTCCAGAGCGCGCTTGAGCTGAGGCTCGTAGTCGGAGAGCACGGTCTGCGTCGCGATCACCGGCTTCGTCGGCGCCGGCAGGATCGTCGGTCCTGGCGTAGGTGCCACAGGCGCCATCGCCAGGTCCGCGAGGTCGCCGGCGTTTTCTGCCGCCGCCAGGATCGAGCTCAGCTCATCGTTCGACCTGGCGCTGGCGATACGCGCGCTTGCATCGGTGTAGATCGAGATCGCCTGAGTGTACTGCGGCGACGCCGACGCGCGGCGCGACTGCGCCTGCTGCAGCCGTCCCTTGGCCGCATTCAGGGCTGCCACGGTGCGCTGACGCAACGCGGGATCAATCTGCGGGACGACCGGCGGCGGCGGCGTGACGACCGGCCGCACTGGGTCCGGACGGGGATCCGGAGGACGGACAGGCTCCGGATCGCTCGCGGCAGCAAGCTGGCGCTTTGCACGTTCGATGTGCGACCCGATCGGACCGAGGTCGAGCTCCCCTGCACCCTGGGTGCGCTCCAGATCCGCGATGGCCTGCTCGTACCTGCCGCTGTTCAGGTACGCGATGCCGCGGTAGTAATACGGGTGGTAGCTGATGAAGATCGCGCCGTACGTGCGCGCCTTGTTGCTCTCGCTTCCCTGGCCTTTGATCGCCGCCGTCATCTTCGTGACGACGGTGCTCCAGTTGCCTGCCCGCGCCGCAGAGATGCCGGCGTCGTAATCGTCGTACCACGAGGCCAGCGCGACATTGGCGAGTGCGAGCGTGAACAGTGCGAAGGCAAGCGTCCGGATGCGGGTCATGGCTTTCTCATTTCCTGTGAAAGGGCGTCGAGGTCGATGCCGCCCATGGAGACATGCTTGAGACTCGGTTTTCCAGCGATGATGCTGACGTTGACCGTTTCGCTCCGGGCGCCCGGTCCGCTCACGGTGACAGCGTACTCGCCTGGGTCCAGACGGATGCGCGACGGGGTCGAGCGATCGTCGTCACTGAGTGGGACTTCCTGCTGATTGCTCGTGCTGACGATGCGGTCGAGCTCACCCCAGGGAGATGCGGAAAGCAGCAGCAGCCCCTGATCGCCCGGGATCGGTCCGATGTTCGTCGGGGCGATGGTGGTGAGCTCCGTTCCTGCCGTCGATGCGATCGGAGGCGCGACCGGATCGGCAGTTGGCTTCTGTCTCAACAGCAAAGCGACGATCGCGAGCGCGATGAGCAGCCCCGCGGCCATTGCAGCGAGCCCCGCGACGTTCTTCTTCTTCGGAGCCGCCCCTGGCATCGCGATCTGCCGTTCGAGCACCGTCGCTTCCGCCTGGGCTCCGGGGCCGCTCCACTTCTGTTCGGCCGCCGTGGGCGCCGCGCTGCCGACATCGAGACGCTCCATCACCGTCGCCTCGTCAGCCGCGCTTCGCGTCCCGGATGAAGCGCGACCCGGCATCGTGCCACCCGGCATCGTGCCACCGGGCATGGTTCCCGGACGCGTGTAGCCGGCCTGGGTCTGCTGCTGCGTCGGCTGCGCGCCGCTTCCGGTGACCTGCTGCGAGGTCCCGGTGATCTTCGGCAGATCGGCCAGGGTCTGCGCGCCGGACAGGGTGATCATCTTTTCGCCGAGGCCGTACTTCTGGTCGGGAGGGATGGAGCTGCGGATCGCCGACAGCGCATGCGCGAACTCCTCGGCCGTCTCGAAACGCTGATCGCGCTGCTTCTCGAGCGACTTCATCACAATCGCCTCGAGCTGGGGAGGGACCTTCACCGCCGCGTTCAGTTCCGCCACCGGCAGGGGCTTCTCGGTGACATGTTTGAGGATGTAGCCGTGAGGATTGGTGGCTTGGAAGGGCGCGCGTCCCGCGAGCATCTCGTACATCACGATGCCGAAGGAGTAGAGATCGGAGCGGGCATCGAGATGCTCTCCATCCTTGAGAAAACCGGCCTGCTCAGGCGAGGCGTACTTCAGTTTCCCGAGAAACATGCCGGTCTGCGTCAGACCCTGTCCGCCTTCGCCTTCGGCAAGCTGTTTGGCGATGCCGAAGTCGATGACCTTCACCACCAGCTTTCCGTTCCGGTCCTGCGACAGCATGATGTTCTCGGGCGAGATGTCCCGATGGATCAGACCCATCGAGTGCAGATGCTCGAGTCCTTCCAGCGCCTGGACCGCGATCTCCACCGACAGTCGCGGTGGCATGGGACCGGTCTCCGCGAGCCACTTCTGGATGTTCGTTCCGTCGATGAACTCCCAGACCATGTAGTACGAGCTGTCTTCGAGCTGCGCGAAGTCGTACAGCATGGCCAGGTTCTTGTGCTTGATCGATGTCGAGGTACGCGCCTCCTGCAGAAACCGCTGCAGCCCCTGATCGTCTGCGGCCACGTTCGGCCGCATGATCTTGATCACGCGCAGCTCGTTGAGGTGGATGTGGCGCACCTTGAAGATCTCGCCCATTCCGCCGACGCCCAGCCGGTCGATGATCTGGTACTTGCCGTCGAGCAGCCGTGTTGCGTACGTCCGCTGAAACAGAGTGACCTTCTCTCCGCAATGCGGGCAGAGGTCGAACTCGGAGTCGATCGGCTCTTTGCACTTGAGGCAGTTGATTTGGCTCATCGCGGCTCCCGCTGGTCGCTGTTGTCAGTTCTCGGTTGTCCGTTGTCTGCGAGGCATGGCCTGAATCCCCTCATCGCGGACAACGACAACGAACAGCATCTAATGATTCTCCAGTTCCCGGCGAGTTGTCTGGGAGGCATCGATTGAATCCCACACTTCGCAGACAACCGACAACTGAGAACTGACAACTTTCAGTGATCTTTCAAAACATAACTGCAGGCCGGGTCTGCGCCGAAGCGCACGATGTCTCCCGGTTTCAACACCACGCGGTCCACGCGGGTGTTGTTGACATAGGTTCCGTTTGCAGACTGCAGGTCTTCGAGCACCGGCTCGCGCCCGGCGATGGTGATGCGTGCGTGGCGGCGGGAGACGGCAGGATGCGGGAGGACGATCGCGCAGGTGCGGTCGCGACCCACCATCACGTTGTCGCCGCTGATCGCATGCTTTTCGTCCGTCTCGGTCTTGACGTTCACCAGAGCCCAGTGCTTTGGCCGCTCCGGCTCTTTCGGCACGGGGGGCTGGGTCGGCGGATCGGTCACGGACTGCCCGCCCGTCGGGGCAATCGGCTGGCGTGCCGTGTACTCCTCGAGCGCCTCGAAGAACTCGCGTGCGGTGTCGTAGCGCTGATCCATCCGTGGATGCATGGCCTTGAGCACGATCTGCTCGAGCTCCTGATCCACCTCCGGACGGAGCGCGCTGGGGGCCTGCTTCTCGCCGCGGTAGATTGCGTCAATCAGCTTGGGCAACGACCGGCTGTTGAACGGCAGAGAGCCGGTGAGCATCTCGTAGAGCAGAACTCCCGAAGAGTAGACATCGCTCTTCGCGCCGGCGTCTTTGGGCTCGCGGATCTGCTCGGGCGACATGTAGTGCGGCGTACCGAGCAGGAACCCCGACTTCGTGAGGATGGTCTGCGCGCTCGTGCTTCCCCCTTCGCGGATCTTGGCGATGCCGAAGTCCGTCACCTTCACCGTTCCGGATTTTTCTTTGATGAGGTTGGCCGGCTTGATGTCGCGATGGGTGATGCCTTTGCCGTGCGCGTAGACCAGAGCCTCGAGCAGGCACTGGCAGATCCCGATCGCGGAGCTGAGGGATAGAGCTCCGCGTTCGGCGAGCAGGACGTCGACGGGGGTGCCCTCGACGTACTCCATGACCAGCACCGCGCCGGTGTCGCCGTTGATGAATTCGTAGAAACGGGTGATGTACCGGTGACGCAGCTTGGAGAGGATCTGCGCTTCCTTCACGAAGCGCTTGCGCGCCGTGATGTCGCCCGCGAGCTCCTCGGTCATCACCTTCAACACCACGGGGAAGTCCGGCGGCAGGACCTCGGTCGCGGCCGTCGAGCGGCCTACGTAGACCGTGCTCATCCCGCCTTCACCGATTTCGCGGTCGATCCGGTACCTGCCGATGGTGGTGCCGATCATTTCAGCAGCCCCTCGTCATCCCAGTGGAAGCCTTCCTGGCACAGCGGCGTGAAGAGGAAGCGCTGCAGACCGATCCGGATGACGTCGCGCGCCGCGAGGTCGCGCCGCGGCTCGATCTCCATCTCGTTCACGTACGTGCCGTTCGTGGAATTGTGATCCATGAGGATGAATCGCTTCTCCTCAGGACGAAAGACCAGGTCCGCGTGATGCGACGACGCCTGATCATCGTGGATCACGACATCCGAGCGGCGGTCCCGTCCGATGACGTTCCGGCCCATACGGACCGCGAACGACTCGCCGCGCGTGACGCCGTTCAAGCCGACCAGCCATGCCACAACGTAACGCTTGGTGGTGTTCACCTGCGCCACGGCAACGGTGCGCTCCATGGGCGGGGTCGGCACGGCAGCCAGGCTGCTGGTCGCCCGAGCTGGCGGTACGGCTTTCTGCCCCACGTCTTTCTCGCGAAAGTCAGGGGTCGTAGGTGCAGAAGCTGCGGAGGCCGCCGGCTCGGTTGGCGGCGCTTCCATCGCCAGAGAGCGCGGGCGCACGACGGGCACCTCGGATTCGCCCTGTTCCTGCGGACAGTACGGACAGAGGTCCCACGACTCGTCGATGAAATGTCCGTTGTCGCACCGCTTGTCAGCCACTCATGAACCTCTCTCCGCTCGCCAGACCGCTCCGGAACTCAAGCATGAAAAGCCACCGCGACGGCATTGCGGCCGCCGAAATAGATGATGTCTCCATCCTGCAGGAAACGCCTGTCGATCTTCTGATCGTTGACATACGTCCCGTTCGACGAATTCCTGTCGATCAAGAGGACCTTCCCATCGATGGAGACCACTTCGGCGTGCAGCCGGGAAATCTTCGGATTTTCCAATACGATCTCACAGATCGTGGCCTCCCGCCCGATCCGGATGCCCGACCCGCCGAGCCCGAGTTTCTCCCCGGCGCGGGTGCCGTTGAGAATGGTGAACCGGCCGAGCATTGATCGCGGGATCGACACCACGCCATCCGGCGCGACGACTGTCTCGACGGTCGTGGCTTTCAGGACGTCCGCAGTGACGTGCCCGCTCCTCGAGCGGACCACCAGCGCCGTCAGTGCCGCGATGAGAGCCGCACCCGCCACCAGCGCGAGTATGGTGGTTACCGGGTAGAGACGCCACGGCGGCAGCGAGCGGATGGCGCGGTCGGCATCATTGCCGAAACGCATCAGGTCCGGTGATCTCGGGAAGAGGCTCGTGGCGGTGAGCAGCTCTTTCTTTGCATCGATCCACTCCCCATTCCCCGCGGCCTCGAGCGCGGTGCGGTAGTGAACGTTGAACTCGCCGCCGGCATCGGCGGTGATCTTCGCGTCCGCAAGGAACTTCCTGGCTACGTTCACGGGCACGAGGAACTTGATCTGCTCGGCGGTCGCGTGACCCCAGGTGGAGACGCCGATCACCTCGCCGCGAGCGTTCACGGCAGGGCCGCCTGAGTTGCCGCGATAGATCGCCACATTCGACTGGATCACCGGGGTCCTGGCGATGTTCGTCCGGATCGCGGTCACAATGCCCGGGTTGAACGTCGGCTCGAGATCGCTGTCGCGCGAGAGCCAGCCGCCGATCACATCGTCGGTGCTGCTCGCCACCGCCGGATATCCGACTGACCAGATCGGCTCCGCAACCCGCACCGCATCGGAATCGCCCAGCGGCAAAGCAGGGAGACGCCTGCGGTTGATCTGCAGGACAGCCAGATCCGTTCCCCGCTCGTGCAGCGGCGGCGAGTAGCGGAGAATCGTGAACGGCAGGGTCTCGCCATTGGAGAGCTCGACCTGGTTGACGGTGCGCAGGTCCTCGAGAGTTCCTGCCCGCGCGAGAGGCTCCACGTAGCGATCCAGTTCGTCACTGCGGTGGATCGCACGCAGCGTCTCCACCGGAAAGTGTCTCACCAGCACTGCAATCGCGCCGTTACGCCGCAAGGTGCCCTCGAGCTCACCCGCGTCCCGCGTTGGCGAGACTACGTGGCCGCTGGTGAGGATGACCCCGTCCCCATGGATGATGAACCCGCTGCCCGATCCCCCGGCTCCAGTCTCGACGACGCTGCCGGCTCCCTCCACTTCGCGCGCGGTCACCTCCTTGCCGTCACGCCGCAGCGAGGACTGCGCGCTCTTCACCGCATCCATCGAATATCGAAAGTCTGCGGTCGCGAATGCGCTCACGCGTACGACTGCCGGCTTGACGCTGTACGCCATCTTCTCCACGTCTCCCAGCTGGGTCACGTCACGCCGGCACGCGCCGGCCGCGATGAGGAGCGCGAACACGATCAGGAGCCGGGGGCGGCACATGGACAGGACGGGTCAGCGCGAAGACGTGGTGGCCGGCTCATTCGCGATCGCACGCACCTGGTTCCAATAGAACCATGCACCGATGGCAACGAGCACCACCGCCAACACGAGCATCCAGCGCAGGACCGGACTCTTCTTGACAGGAAGTGGGGCGCGCGAAGACTTCGAAGCTCGCGGCGGAACAGGAATGCGCGCTGTGTCCTCGAGATCTGGTGCCTTTGCGGCAACCACCGGCGCTGCAGCGAGTGGCTGCGTTGCCGGAAGAGGCTGCGTTGCCGGAGAAGGCTGCGTTGCCGGGAAAGGCTGCGTTGCCGGGAGAGGCTGCGTTACCGCATCTGCCGCCGTTCCCGCTACGGATTGCGCCTCTCTCACCGTCTCGTCCAGCGCATCCCGAAGCTGCGCTTCGTCGAGCCTCTCGACCGCCACCACCGGCTCCGCTCCGTCACTATCTTCGACGCGCGCGACGATGACGGTCACGTTGTCCGGAGCACCCCGCTCGAGTGCCTTGCGCAGGAACTCGTCCGCTGCCTCTTCGATCGGCTTGCGCGCGATCTCCTTCAGCTCAGGCTCCTTGACCAGGCCGTGCAATCCATCGCTGCAGAGGATGAATACGTCGCCTGTGCGAAGCTCGATCGGCCCGATCACGTCTACCTCGACATCCTCGGACACGCCCATGGATCGCTGCAGCACGTTCCGCCGCGGATGCGTTTCCGCCTCCGCCGAGGTCAGCAAGCCTTCCCGTACCATCGTCGCAACGAGGGAGTGATCGTCGGTGAGTTGTTGGATCTCGCCTTCGCGTACCCGATAGATGCGCGAGTCTCCCACGTGCGCAATCCACCCTTCCTCCCCGCGCACCGCCAGGACGGACGTCGTCGTGCCCATGCCCCGCAGCTCCGGGTTCGACTGCGCTTCGGAGTAGATCCGCGCGTTCGCGCGAATGAGCGATTCCTTGAGGGCGCTCGGCACGTCCGCGGTATCGCTTTCGAGGTACTGCGCCTTCACGGTTTCCGCCGCGAGACGGGAGGCCGTGGCACCGCCCCGATGGCCACCCATCCCGTCCGCCACGATCAGCAGGCGGCCGCCTGTGTGGCCACTCTGCTCTTCGGATGGAGTGGTGTACATCCCGAAGTCCTGGTTTTCCGAGCGTACCAATCCGACATCGGTGCGGAGAACCGCACGCAGGATGTGACGCCGCGGAGGAACACTTTCGGACGATGCTTGCTCGCTCATGGAGCTGACCTCGGTCATGAACGTGGAGAGGACATTATAGACACAGGATGGGGAGCTGCCCCCACCACCCTTATAATCGTGTCCTCGATGGACCAGCTTCAGATCCACTACGTCGATCTCGGGGTGCCGCGGATCACTGACGTGCGTACCGAAATGTCGATCGGACGCACCGAGGGCAACGACCTGGTACTCAACCATCCGTCGGTGTCGCGCAAGCACGCGCGCCTGGAAGAGCGCAACGGCCAGTGTTGGATCATCGACCTGAAGTCCACGAATGGCGTGAAGATCAATGGGACCCTGATCGCGGAAGGCGTCATCGGCGCCGGCGACAAGCTCCTGGTCGGCTCCGTCCAGCTGGACGTCAAAGCGATGCCTTCCGTCGAGTTCACCGGCGAGTCGATGTTCGACAACCCGTCCGGCACCGTCATCCGGAGGATCTCCGACTTCAACTCGGAATTCGGCCTCGATCTGGGTGAGGTCGCGGCTCAGGCCAAGCGTCCGCCGTCGGAGCCGGGAGCGCCGGCGCAGTTCACTCGCGAGAAGATCTTCCAGGTGCTCGTCCAGGTTGCGAAATCGCTCCTGCAGACCGAGGAGCTGTCCGATCTGCTCAACACCGTCATGGACATGATCTTCAAGTACCTGCCGGTGGAGCGCGGACTGATCATTCTGTTCGACGAGAACGGCAACCCCATACCGAAGCTGACCAAGTTCATCGAGGGGGCGGACGCGGGAGACATCCCCATCTCGCGCACGATCCTGAAAATGGTGGCGGAGCAGCAGGTGTCGCTGATGACGTCGAACGCGCTCGAAGACGCGCGGCTGCTCGGCGGCAAGTCCATCGCGATCCACGGCATCCGCTCGGCGATGTGCGTACCCCTCTGGAACAGGCAGCGCGTCATCGGCGCGGTGCAGGTGGACTCGCCGATCCACATCGGGCGCTTCACCGAAGAAGACCTCGACCTGCTGACGGCGCTCGCGAACTTCGCGGCCGTGGCCATCGAACGTGCGCAGCTCGCGGAGAAGATCGAGCAGGAGCGCAGGATCCGTTCGAAGATGGAGCGATACCATTCGCCTGCCGTCATCGACGAGATCGTGCGCGGAGCCGCGACGGACTACGAGGACGAAATCAAGACCGCGGATGTCTCGATCCTGTTCGCGGACATCTCCGGCTTCACGACGATCTCGGAGACCAAAGAACCCGAGGAAGTGGCGGCGTACCTCTCGAACTTTTTTTCGGCGGCAGTGGACGCGATCTTTGCTTACGGCGGCACGCTCGATAAATTCATCGGCGACGCGGTGATGGCGTTCTTCGGCGCGCCCATCCCCCAGGAAGACCACGCGGACCGGGCCATCCTGGCCGGCCTGATGATGATGTCGCGCATCGAGGAGTGGAACCAGCAGCGGGAGAGCGAAGGGTTGCCGCCGGTACGCATCCGCGTGGGGATCAACAGCGGCCCCGCCGTCGTCGGAAACGTCGGAACGGAGAAGCGCGTCGATTACACCGTCCTCGGCAGCTCCGTGAACATCGCCTCGCGCCTCGAGAGCGGCGTGGCCAAACCGGGACAGCTGGTGATCTCCCAGAACACGCTCGATCGGGTCATCGGCAGCTTCAACATCGAATCCCTCGGCGAGTTCGCGCTCAAAGGCCTCCAGCAGAAGATGCCCGTGTACTCGGTCAAAGAGTCCCCTGAAGCCTCGACCAGGAAAGACAACACCTCGGGAACCTACACCGCCCTACCGGTAACAGGGGGCAGTACGCAGTAGGCAGGGGAGCTTCAGCAGGCAGGTGCGAACACTGCTTGTGCCCCGTTGACTCTGCTTTCTGCGGCTCTGCTTTTGCCTTCGACTCGGCCCTGCTCCTCTGCTTTTGACTCTGCTTTCGCCTACTGCCTACTGCCTAGGAGTCTCTCGCGGCAGATCCGCGCCGCCTCCAGCGGCGATTCCATGGACCGGTGGTCGCTCGCTTCGCGCACACCACCGGCTACCCTACGGGCCGCCTCCAGCGGCCACCGCCTAGAGCGCGGCGCAGCCCACTCACCACAGCCGCGACTGTGAGGAACTTTCCGCGTGGCTCGCTCGTTGTATCCATCCTGATGGCGCGCTCCAGATCCCCCGTTCGCATGATCCTCCAGCCTTTGGCCGTCGCCATCGGGCTGGCGGTCATGGCGCGCGCGGCCGTCCATGTCTACTCCATCCCTTCCCTGTCGATGGCGCCGACGCTGGACGCTGGCGATCAGATCCTCGTCACGCGCTACTTCCGCTCGACGCCGGAGCGTGGAGACGTCGTCGTGTTTCGGTCCCCCATGAAGCCGGATGAGCTCATGGTCAAACGCGTCGTCGGCCTGCCGGGTGAGCGCGTCGATGCTCGCCTGGGCCGGGTCAGGGTCGGGGGACGCACCCTTCCGGAACCGTATCTGCTGCATGCTGCGATGAGCGGCGCGATGGAGTCGCAGACCGTGCCGGACGGCGCGTATTACGTCATGGGCGACAACCGGGAAAGCTCGCTCGACAGCCGAACCTGGGGGGTCGTCCCGGGCGCCAGCATCGTCGGACAGGCGCAACTGGTGCTCTGGTCGGCACCTCTCGCGCTCGACGGACAGGCGCATGCAGGGTCCGGGGACCAGGTTCGCCGCCCGGAGCAGCCCAGGCGGGCGCGTCTCTTCAAAAGGATCGACTGAACTGCTAATCTCCGCACAGTGCGGAGGTGGTCATGTCGAGTTGCACGCAGCGCGGCGAAGGGAAGCTGGGATGTCTGGTGGGACTGGTTCTGCTGGCGTTGGCGGGACTGGCCGCCTATCGACTGATCCCGATCAAAGTGAAAACGGCAGACCTTCGCGAAACCGTCATCGACGAGGCGAGATCCGCAGGCTCCCGGGATGACAACGGCATCCGCCAGGCCATTTACCAGAAGGCGGTAAGGCTCGAGCTTCCGGTCACCCCGGAGATGGTCGTGATCCGCCGCGCGAACGCATACATCTACGTCGACCTCAAGTACACCGTACCGGTCGAGCTTCCCGGCTACACCTTCAACTGGGATTTCCATCACGCCAGCGAAAACCCCATCTTCTGAGGCTGAAAAAATGAGCGTCACCATCAAGATCCGCGACAACGGTCCCTACCTGGTCGAGGGCGACTTCACGCTCGTCGACGCCAGTGGCAATGAGATTCCAGCAATCAAGCGCGCCCTCTGTCGCTGCGGCGCGTCGATGATCAAACCATTCTGCGACGGCACGCATTCGAAAATCGGCTTTCAGGGCGCGATGGCGGCCGTCGAAAAATCCGAAGCACCGTCCTGATCGTCACTCAGCTCGAAAACGACTGACTCCCACCCGGTGAGCTGCGCGGCAGCGCCCCCGCGGCGCATCGCCACTTCCCCGTCCTGCACAAACTCGGGCCACTTCTCGTCCATCGGTTCGATCCTCCGGGCACCGCTCCATTCGAACGGCGAGCCGGAGGCCGCGAGAGAGGAACCCGCGGAGTGAGCGTCAAAATAGTTGGCTGCGTGAGAAGCAGTACCCCGGCTCGCGCGAGGGAGTCTGCGTGGTGGGAGGCCGGCCTGCTGCCGTTCAGATCCACGGGAACGTCAGGCCGAGGAGCATGCGCGCGCACAACAACTCGAGCGCGACGGCGCCGGCGAGCCATCCGATGGCGCGCCCGCGGACGCGCTCCCGACGCAAGATGCGCGCGATGGCCAGGCCGCCCAGGATCGTGCCTGTGAGCAGGATTGCGGCGATGCTCCAGAAGAGCGTCGCAGGCACCCGGGTCATCATCGGATAGACCGTGAGGTACGCGAGCGCGAACAGGAAAGCGATCAGGGGCGGCACCGCCGCGGCGCGAATCCGGGCAGCGGTGTCATCGACCGGGAGCGACTCG
>JANMSA010000143.1:0-11944 GCA_031388865.1 Acidobacteriota bacterium
ACTCAACTGGAGATCATTACGCGCGCGAACTTAGCGAGGGACGTCACCGGCGTGAACGTGATGGTCAAACAAATCAGTTCAGGTCTCAAGAAGATGATCGACGCACTCGCGTCGCCTGGCTCGAAGACTTGAAGACTCGAAAACTCGAAGACTCGAAGACTCGAAGACCCAAAAGAGTCGACGCCTATGAGACTGTCTTCTTGAACGCGCGCGCGCTCGCCAGAATCAACACCGCCGAGATCGCAAGCAGGGCCAGCACCGGCTGCCACAGGTCCATGAAGGTCGCCCCTCGAATGATGATCCCGCGGGCGATCTTGATGAAGTGCGTGGCCGGCAGCAGGTAGGCAACCATGCGTAACGGCGGGGGAAGTGCCGCCAGGGGGAAGATGTAGCCGGAGAGGAGGATGCTTGGCAGCATGATTCCCATCGCCTGCTGCATCGCTTCCATCTGCGACCCGGCGCGCGAGGAGATCAGAAGACCAAGCGAGAGCAGCGCCAGCAGGTAAACGGACGACAGTGCGAGCAGCAGCGTCACGCTTCCGTTGAACGGCACTTTGAAGAGGAAGCGCATCAGCAGCAGTACCAGGACCAACGTGCCGTAGGCCAGCCCCATGTAAGGCAGGATTTTCCCCAGCACGACAGCAAGAGGGGAGACCGGGGTGACCATGAGCTGCTCGAGGGTGCCCCGCTCGCGCTCTTTCACGATCGCAAACGCGGAGAGGATCGTTCCCGAGAAGGTCAGCAGAATCGAGATCAGTCCCGGGATGAGCAGGTTCGCACTGCGCATGTCGGGGTTGAACATCATCACCGGGTGCGCCTCGATGCGTGGCTCGCCCCCGCCTCTCTCGAGCAGGTCGCGCACCCCTTCCTGAAATACGACTCCGTTGGCTGCCGCGAGCGCCTGGGTGGCTACGCTCGAGTCCGAGCCATCGATCAGCACGAGCACATCGGCGCCGCGGCCGGCACTCAGGTTGCGCCCGTAGTCGGGTGGAATCTCGATTCCGACCTGCGCCTGCCCGGCCACGATGGCGTGCTGCAGATCGCCGCGGGATACGGCCGGGGCCACCAGCTTCAAGTAGCCCGTGGCGCGAAACTGCTCCACGAGCTGACGGCTCTGCTGCGTGCGACTCTGGTCGAAGACGATCGTGGGGATGTTCTTCGCGTTCATATCGATGACGCCGAAGAGAATCAGCTCGAACACCGGGATGAGCAGCGCGAACAGGACCGTGGTCTTGTCGCGCATCATCTGCGTGAGCTCCTTTCGAAACACTGCGGCGAACCCGTTCACGCGCGCGCCTCGTGTTCGGCGGCCCGGACTTCCGTGAGGCGCACAAACACATCCTCGAGTGTCGGAGCAATGTCCCGCACGGCGACGGACGTGATCCCGAACGCTTCCAGGTCTGTGTCGATGGTCTGGTTCGAGACCCGTTCGTCGACGAGCAGGTGCAGCGACGTGCCGAAGATCGTCGAGGCATGCACGTACTGCAGCGTGCGGGCGGAGGTCATGAGCGACGCCACACCCTCCCTGCACTCCACCTCCACGCGCCGCATCCCGGGAGGCGTTACCTCGGGGAGCAGCTTGAGCTGGGCGGGATGTCCGTTGACGATCAGTCGCGACAGATAGAGGTACGCGACCGTCCCACAGCGCTCCGCCTCGTCCATGTAATGCGTGGTGACAAACATCGTGACGCCTTCCGCGGCCAGGCCGAACAAGAGGTCCCAAAGCTCGCGCCTCGCCACGGGATCGATGCCCGCGGTCGGCTCATCGAGGAAGAGCACACGGGGGCGATGCATCATCGCGGCGGCTACGGCAAGGCGCTGTTTCCAGCCTCCGGACAGGTCTCCCGCCAGGCGATTGCGGTACGGGCCGATGTGGGTGAGCTCGATCGCCCACTCCTTGCGCTCGCGCCGCTCCGCTTTGCCGAGGCGATAGATCGCGCTGAAGAAGTCCAGGTTCTCGTCGACGGTGAGATCGCGATAGAGCGAGAACGCCTGTGAAACATATCCGATGTGCTGCCGCACTTCCTCGCCCTGCGTGCGCACGTCCAATCCATCCACGCTCGCCTCACCCGCCGTCGGTTGCAGGAGGCCGCAGAGGATCCGAATGAGAGTCGATTTACCAGAACCGTTCGGACCGAGAAGGCCGAAGATCTCGCCACGGGGAACTTGCAGCGTAACGCCGCTGAGCGCGCGGAAGGAGCCGAAATCTTTCGTGATTCCGCGGACGTCGATCCCGGACGCTTCATTGCCGGCATAGACGCTCACTGCGCGCGTCCTTTGACGCCCAGATCGACCTCGGCGGCCATGCCTGGCTTCAGGCGCGGATCGGGATTCACGAGCACCTTCACTCCGAAGACCTGCTCGGCGCGCTGTGCGCGTGTCTGCACGTTCCGCGGGGTGTACTCCCCTTTTGCGGAGACCGTGGCAACGTGCCCGTCAAACCAGACGTCTGCCCACGTGTCGACGCGAACCTTGACAGACATCCCGACCCGCACGAGACCGAGGAGTGTTTCAGGGACGTAGATGCGGACCCAGAGCTCGCTCGGCTCGAGGATCTCCGCAACCGGTTGATTGGGCGCGACGAGATCCCCCGGCCGCAGGCCGAAGGACTGCACGGTTCCGGCGACCGTCGAGTACACCAGGGTCTCGTCCCGCTGCTTCATCAACGACGCCCGTCGGCGCTCCTGCTGCTCGACCTCCGCACGCACCGCGGCGAGATCCTCTTTACGAGTACCGTCGCGCAGCATGCGCAATTCCTCGGCGGACGTCTTCGCCTTGGTGGACGCGTCGTCGAGCATCTCTCGCGCCACAATTCCGGCCGCGAAGAGCGCGCTCATGCGGCGACGCTCGCGTTCGTTGTTGGTGGCGATGGCCTGCGCCTGGCGGACCTCCGCGTCGCGCGGGCCGGCGATCGCCTTCGCAAGTTGCGCGCGTGCGGCACTGATCAGAGCCTCCTGCTCCGCGATCTGACGATTGATCGTCTCGGCCTCGAGCGTCACCAGCAACTGGCCGGCGGTGACGGACTGTCCTTCATCCACGTGGACGCGAACCACGCGTCCGCCCACCAGCGAGCCCACGTTTACCGTCCTCGCTTCGAGCGTTCCGGCGAGGACGAGCGGCTTCGGCTTTCTCTGCTCGCGCAGATACAGCAGCACGCCGGACGCGACGGCCAGCAGAACGATCGCCGGGATGATCTTTTTTAGCAAGAGGGCCTCCGCGAATGACACAAAAAAAGACGGCGGGCCGAAGCCCGCCGTGTTCGGTCAACGCTGGTGTTGCGTCAGAAGATGAACTTCGCCGCGAGCTGAACGATGCGAGGGCCGGTCGAGAACGTCGGGGTGCCGAACGCGCCGAAACGCGAGAGCGTGTTTGTCGTGGAGTTGTAGGCGAAGTAGGTGCGAGTCACTCCACCCACATTCGAGCGATCCAACACGTTGAACGCCTCGGCAATGAGCTGCAGTCGCACGCCACCGAAGCCGATGTCCTTGGAGATGCGCGGGTCGACCGACAACTGCGAAGGGAAGCGCTGAGAGTTGCGGCGGAAGCCGGGCGCGATGTCGTTCGAGCCGTTGCCATCATTGTTCAAATCAGCGTTCACGACCGGAGAGTACGGCTGGCCGCTCTGATAGCTGGCGATGCCGCTCAGCGACCATCCTGAGGCCAGTGCGCGCAGGAAGCCGTTCCCGATCCGCTGCGAGTACGAGTCCAGTGTCCACACGCCACTCAGGACGACACGGTGCCGGACGTCGTTGTCGCCGAAGGTGTAGTCCACATCGAAATCTCCCGGATCCGAGACGAACTTCGCATCGTCGGGTCCCGGCACGACGGCAGTCGCATCCGGCTTGTCGTCCTTGACTGTCGAGTAGGTGTAGGCGATGCGCCCCTGCCTGTTGCTGGCGAAGCGCTTCTGCACGTCGAGGGTTACACCGTCGTAGCGCGAGCGCGCACTGCTCTGGAACTCGATGATCCGTCCAAAGTTCGCAAAGCTGCGACCGGTGTAGCGTTTGAAGGATGCCGGGCCTTCACCCGTGACTACGGCCGTCACCTGCGTGGGCGAGGCGATGTTGATGTCGGCGGAACGGGTCAGGTCCTCGCCCTTCACATACTGATACGTCACTCCCACCAGGACGTCGTTGGTCAGACCATGCTCGACTCCCACGCTGCCCTGATGCACCTTCGGGTTTTCGTAGTCTTTGTCGAACGCAAAGATCGTCGGTTTAGGGACGTTCGCACCCGTCGGGACGGAGGTGTAGACGTTCGGATAAGCCGGGATGAGGGCGCCGGTGAAGGTGTAGGTCAGGACGTTGACGCCGTTGTTCGAATGCGCGGTACCGATCATGATCGCCGGGGTCCGGCCGTAGAAGATGCCGTAGCCGCCTCGCACGACGGTGCGTCCGGTTGCGCCAGGGGTCCATGCGAGACCGAGCCGCGGTGCAAAGTTGTTGGAGTCTTCCGGAATCACGGAGGTATCGATGCCAGCCGCCGCCAGCTCGGGATTCGGGTTCCTCACCTCTGGCTGGGCGATCTGCTGGAAGTCGTAACGCAATCCGGCGGTCAGTGTCAGTGATGGATTGAGGCGCCACTCGTCCTGCACGAAAAGGCCGGTCTCGGTGATGTCGGGGTGGGTCACAGGCCCGCTCGTGCCCGGGCCCGCGAAAGCCTGCAGGAAGCGATTGGGCTTGCGCGCCGCGAAATCCCCGAGACTGTTGAACCGAAAGGAGCCACCGAAGTTGCCGGGGAAGAAGTTGAGGATCTCGTCATGGCTGACGTCGAACCCAGCCTTGATCGTGTGTGTGTTCACGAGGTACGTAGCCGTGTCCGCTACCTGCCAGCGGTCGATGGTGGTCTCCCGCGGGCTGAAGGTGTTCCGGCCCACGCGCACCACCAGGTTTCCATCGTGGAAGATTTCCGCTTGCGGACCCTCGAAGTTGGCAAGGCCAGGCTCTTTGTCTTTGGCCCACTGGCCCCGGACCTCGTTGAAGAACGTACTCCCGGCGATGGTGCTGAAGACTCCGGAGAGGGTATCGGTATTCACGAGCGAGTCGCCTGTGTGCTCGACCGAGTTTAGAAGGCCGCCATTCTCATAGTTCTTGCCGACGAACTCCTGGCGGTTGTACCGCAACGCGAGGTGCGCATTCGTCCAGAGCTGGTGATCGGTCTTGATCAGATATACGTCCTGATCCTGCCGGCGGACATAGTCGGCCGACCGCGCCAGCAGCGCGTCATAACCGGCCCGGTCCTCGGGCGTGCGGATGGTGAGGGCGCGGCCACCACCGAGAACGACCGGGTTCGGGAGATCATTGCGCTGTGCGTCGTAGTTGGCGAAGAAGAAATGCTTGTCTGCGATGATCGGACCCCCGACGCTCAATCCGTACTGGTCGAAGTGGTACGGGCTCTTCGCGCGGTTGTTGATCTCGTTGATGTAGTCGTTCGAGTTGTAACGTTTGTCGCGAAGGAAGTAGAAGAGCGTCCCGGCGAGATCGTTGGTGCCGGACTTCGTCACCACGTTGATCACGGCGCCACCTGCGCGCCCATATTCCGCGGAATAGGCGTTCGAGTTCACTTGGAACTCTTTCACCGCGTCCTGTGAAAACTGGTAAGGCGCGCGCCCGGAGCCGGTGCGTCCGAGGGATTGACCAAAGAAAGTGTTGTCATTGTTCGCGCCGTCGATGACGAGCGAGTTGAGCGTACCGCGCTGCCCTGCGAAGCTGATGTCGCCGCCGCGGACGTCCTTCACGACGCCTGGAGTGGTGAGCACGAAGTCGATGAAGTTGCGACCGTTCACGGGCAGGTTCTCGATGCTGGTCTCGTTCACGACCGAGCTGACCTGAGTGCGGTCGATTTCGATGAGCGGCGCCTGGGCTGTGACCGTCACGGTCTCGGAGACGCCGACCCTCAAGGACACATCGAGAGGGACGTTCGTGCCGATGTTCACCGTCACCCTCTCGCGACGGACAGGCTGGAATCCTTCCAGCGTGGCCTCGACAGAGTAGGTGGCCGGCGGCAGCAGACCCAACTGGTAGGCACCACTGGCATTGGTGACGGCCGTGCGGGTGCCGCGCGTTGACAGATTGACCGCCGTCACCGTAACGCCGGGCAAGGCAGCCCCAGAATCATCGCTGATGGTTCCGGAGATGGAGCCTGTACTGCTCTGCGCGAACAGAGACATCGTGAGGGAAAGACACAGCGACAGCAGACCGAGTGTTCGACGAACGCTCATAGCACTCCCCTTCGCTCATGTTTGAGTTGACGAACTGAACTGCATCACGCCGTCGTCAGAATATCATTTGAACAATGGCCATCGCGAGCGTAAACCCTTCTACCGGCGAGACCATCGCCACTTTCGAAGCGCTGAGCGTCGCCGACGTCGAGCGGCGGCTGCGCAGGGCTGCGGAAGCCTTCGAAATCAACCGCGCGCGGTCTTTCGTCGAGCGCGCGCTACGGATGCAACGAGCGGCGAAGATCCTCGAATCGCGCGCTGATCAGTACGCACGCACGATGACGCTGGAGATGGGCAAGCCCATCTCTGCTTCGGTTGCGGAGGTCCGCAAGTGCGCCATGGTCTGCCGCCACTACGCCGAACATGCCCAGGCCTATCTGGCGGAGGAGCACATCGCGACGGATGCGAGCGAGAGTTACGTACGTTTTGATCCTCTCGGCGCCGTGCTCGCCGTGATGCCGTGGAACTTTCCTTTCTGGCAGGTCTTCCGTTTCGCAGCGCCGGCGTTGATGGCCGGCAACGTGGGACTGCTCAAGCACGCGTCGAACGTGCCTCAGTCCGCGCTGGCGATCGAGGACGTGTTTCGCGAGGCGGGTTTCGACCACGGGGAGTTTCAGACGCTGCTCATCGGCGCGGACCAGGTCCCGGCGCTGCTCGACGACGAGCGCGTCAAGGCCGTGACACTCACCGGCAGCGAACCTGCCGGTGCCAGTGTTGCCTCCGGCGCTGCGAAGCGGATCAAGAAGAGTGTGCTCGAACTGGGCGGCAGCGATCCGTTCATCGTGCTGCCGTCCGCCGACCTCGACGCCGCGGTGAGATCCGCCGTCAAGGCGCGTATCGTCAATAACGGGCAGTCGTGCATCGCGGCAAAACGCTTCATCGTGCACGCGGAGATCGCGGATGAGTTTCAACGCGGCTTCGTCGAGGCGATGGAGGCTCTGTGCGTCGGTGATCCGCTGGAGGAGACGACGGACGTCGGTCCGCTGGCGATGCCGCAACTGCTGACCGATCTGGAGAAGCAGGTCGAGAGGAGCGTGGCTGCCGGCGCCAGATTGCTCACCGGCGGAAGGCGTCTCAGAGACCGCGGGAACTTCTACGCCCCGACGGTGCTCTCCGACATTCCGAGAAACGCGCCGGCATACGCCGAAGAGACCTTTGGCCCGGTGGCGGCATTGTTCCGCGTGGCGGATGCCCAGGCAGCGCTGCAACTCGCCAACGAGACGCCTTTTGGCCTCGGCGCGAGCGTATGGACCCGCGATCGCGCCGAAGCGGAGATCTTCATCACCGGGATCGAGGCCGGTCAGGTGTTCGTCAACGCGATGGTGGCATCGGACCCCCGCCTGCCCTTCGGCGGCGTGAAGCACTCCGGTTTCGGCCGCGAGCTGGGGAGCTACGGGATCCGCGAGTTCGTGAACATCAAGACCGTCTGGGTAGCGTAGTCAGCCCGCATTTCTCATCGATGTTCGTCGCGTGAGGCGGAAGGTGTCCTGGATGCGACCGTGCGGCGATCTCGCGTCGAAGGCCTCATCGACACGATAGGGGAAGAGAGCTCGTCTCTCGCTTCGCGCTTGTCGAACGGACTTCCGGCCGGCACCTGAAAAGAGAAACGCTGGAATCGGCAGAGGACTCGACTCGCGTATAGTTCTGCCATCACTGAGGGACGAGGGAGAACTCATGGCCGCTAAGAAGAGCGCGAAGAAATCGACGACGAAGAGCGCTGGGAAGAAAACTTCTGGATCGAAGAAGAGCACCTCTCCGAAAGCCAGCTCAAAGAAGACCGCCTCGAAGAAGGCTGGCTCCAAGAAAACCGCGCCCAGGAAGGCATCCCAGAAACGAACACTCATCGAGCCGACACCCGGCGACAAGCGTTACGTGCGGCGCGACGCAGCGGGTCTGTTCAAGAAAGTCGTCGACGTCGGACGATCGCTGGCTGCCGATCTGCGCAGCAAGTCCAAGACCGCTGCGAAGGCTGGTCAGGGCGACAAGGGCGACGTGAAGCGCGCCAGGAAGAAGTAACGGATCGCCGCGGCTTGCGCGCAGGTGAACAGTGACACCGCCGCGGAAGGTCCCGGCCGGGTGGCGCGAGTGGCTCCGACAGTAGGACTCGAACCTACGACCCGCGGATTAACAGTCCGCTGCTCTACCAACTGAGCTATGTCGGAGTATGCGCACTCCGAAGGGGGCGGAAAATAGCACCCACCCTTCGCCCGGTCAAGACGAGGGTCTGCCCGGGCGGTCGGGGTAACGCCGTCCTCGGCGGAGGGATTCCATGAGGCACTGGTGCGGCCGGTGAGCCCGAGGCCAGGTTTGAAGTAGATCGTCATCCTCGTGCGGCAGCGGTCTACAATTCGCGCCGAATGTCGAGGGAGATCGTGATCAACGCGACGCGCCAGGAGTCGCGCATCGCAGTACTGGACGAGGGGCAGGTCGTCGAGTTGTGGGTTGAGCGGACGCGCCATCGCACGATCGTCGGGAACATCTATAAAGGCCGGGTGACGAAGGTTCTCCCCGGCATGCAGTCCGCCTTCGTCAACCTCGGTCTCGAGCGCGACGCTTTCCTTTACGTCTCGGACGTCCTCGAGGACCTGGAAGAGTACGAGAGCGAGTCCTCCGAAGACCTGCACATCGACGAGGTGGGGCACTCTCACCGCCCCGAGGCGTCCATCGCCGATCTGCTCCGGGAAGGGCAGGAGATCGTCGTGCAGGTGTCCAAGGACACGATCGCCGGAAAGGGCGCGCGCATCACCAGCCACATCACGCTTCCTGGACGTTTCCTCGTCTACATGCCCACGGTCAATCACGTTGGCGTGTCGCGGCGCATCGAGGACGAGGACGAGCGGACGAGGCTCAAGGAGATGCTGGAGCGCCTCCGTCCTCCAGGGCACGGCGGATTCATCGTCCGCACGGCAGGGGAAGGGCGCGGAGACGAAGAGTTCCTGGCCGACCTCCGTTACCTCACCGAACTCTGGGAGCAGATCCGCCGGCGTGTGGAGAAATCCTCCGCTCCAACGGCGATTCATCACGACCTCGACCTGGTGCTGCGCACCATCCGCGACGTTCTCTCGGCGGAGTTCAAGAGCGTCTGGGTCGATTCGATCGAGCAGTACCAGCGTATCGTCGAGTTCCTGGACCAGATCCAGCCCCAGCTCGTGTCCCGCGTACGCCTGTTCCGGCGCGAGGAGCCCATCTTCGACGAGTTCGGCATCGAGCCTGAGATCGCGAAAGCGCTGAAGTCGAAAGTCTGGCTGAAGTCGGGCGGCTACATCGTCATCAATCAGACCGAGGCGCTGGTGGCCATCGACGTGAACACCGGAAAGTACGTCGGAAAGAAGAACCTCGAAGAGACGGTGTTCCGAACGAACGTCGAGGCCGCAAAGGAGATCGTGCGTCAGATTCGTCTGCGCGATCTCGGGGGAATCATCGTCCTCGACTTCATCGACATGGAAGAAGCAGCGAACCGGCAAAAGCTCTTCGAGGCGCTCGAGCACGAGATCAAGAAGGATCGCTCGAAGACGAAGATCCTGCAGATCTCCGAATTCGGATTGATCGAGATGACGCGCAAACGGGTGCGCCAGAGTCTGGAGCGCTCACTCACTCAGGCTTGCCCCTACTGCGGGGGTAGCGGGCGCATCAAATCCAACACCACCATCGCGCTGGAGATCTGGCGCGAGCTGATGAAGCTGCGGGATTTTCATGAGGGCCAGGACGTCATCGTGCGCGTGAATCCGATCGTTTACGGCTCACTGCATACAGGCGACCCCATCTTCGAGGAGCTGGAGCGCACGCTGGGAATCCACCTGGTGTTCAAGCCCGACGACGCCCTGCATCACGAGCAGTACGACGTGATGAGGATCTGAGAGCTTGCTTGTACGACCATGTGAGCGCTTGAACGCCCGTCTCCTGGACCCCTGACCCGGCACTCTCGCCCAGCTCATCGGCATGTCGCATGCAGTAGAACCGGAGCCGCGATGCCCCTCGACGAGACATTCACCAACCTGGCCGCATTTCTGAACAGCCTGGACGCCGAAGGCGAGCAGAAGTTCGAGCTCTCGCATTCGCTGGTGATCATCTGCCCCGATTGCGGCAAGAACATCGCGTTTCGAGGGCGATGCCCGAAGTGCGCGGGCAACAGCTGGATTCCAGCCGGTCACGCGAACGGTATCTTCGAGCGCACCAAGGCCCAGCGCATGCGCCGGATGATCGCGGACGAAGACGACACGCTGACTCAGGCACAAGGGCGCGCGATCGTCGCGAAGACAGCCGCCGCAGACGCGGACCCGACTGACCATTCCGACGAGCGACCCTGAGTTCGTCGTCGGTTGTCTGCGCACACGGGAACCGCGCAGTCCGCCCACTGAGAAAATGCAGCACTCAGGAGTCGAGGCCCTCGCGCAGGTACTCCTCTTCGACGAATTTCCGGAAGAGCTCTTCCCACTCCCTGGTCCGCGGTCGCGGCGCGCCGCGCATGCCTGCGATCCGGCGGCGGGCCGTCTCGTCGCGCTCTTCTTCCCGCCGCAGCTCATCGGCCAGAGCCTGGGCCACCGCCTGTCTCACGGCCTCACGGTCCTTGAGCAGAATCACAGCGCGCGAGCGCGACAAGGCGTCGACGATCTGACGCGCCAGGGCAGCGAGGCGGTCCCGCGAGGGGCGGACCATCGAGAGATTGTACGGCGGCCTAGAGCCCGCCGCTCTCCTTCGAACAGTCGTTCGGTCGGCGGTGTGCCCGAAAACCTGGGATCGGACCAGACCGCTGACAACGGATCACTGGCTCAATCGCTTTTCTGCGGGCATCCATTTCGGGAGAGTTCTCCTTAGTGAACGGCTTCGTCATCGAGGAGCGTCTCCTCGCTGCCCTCCGGCTGTCCATCCGGATCCTCATCGGGCTGGTCATCGGGCTGCTCTTTATCGTCGACCACCTTCACCGCGGCTACGACGGTGTCGGTTTCATCGATGTCGATGATCCGCACGCCCTGCGTGTTGCGGCCCATCGAGCGGATCCCGTCCACAGAGACGCGGATCATCATCCCCTGCTCGGTGATGAGCAGGAGCTGCTCGCCGGCATAGACGTGCGCCGCGCCGGCCACCTTCCCGTTCCGTTCCGTGGTTTTGATGTTGGTCACGCCCTGCGCACCGCGCGAAGTCAGACGATAGGAGCGGATGGGCGTGCGCTTGCCGAAACCTTTATCCGTCACAGTGAGAATCGTTCCGTAGGCGTCGTCGGCCACGACGAGCGTTTCCTCGCCGTCGATCTCCTCATCTGCGACTTCAGACAGGACTTCGACCGGCGTCTCGACGGCATCCGTTTCCAGAGCCTCGGCATCGGCGGCATCCGTCTCGACTTCCACGTCGTCGCCTGCGCGTTTCTCGGCACGTGCCCGTCCTTCCGGGGTCTCGGGGAGCACATCCATCTCGATGACACTGTCGCCCGGCTTGAGGGAGATGGCCTTGACGCCCGCGGCGCCGCGGCCCATCGCCCGCACGTCCGACTCGTGGAAGCGTATGGCCATGCCCGCCTGCGTCCCGACGAAGATCTCGTTGTTGCCGTTCGACAGGCGTACCGCATAAAGGTCGTCGCCTTCGAGGATGTCGATGGCGATGATGCCGCTCGCACGCACATTCGAAAACGCCGCGAGCTCGGTCTTCTTGATCTTGCCACCGCGTGTGGCCATGACCACGTACTTGCCTTCGGTGAAGTTGCGGGTCGTCAGGAGCGCACTCACGTTC
>JANMSA010000170.1:0-12765 GCA_031388865.1 Acidobacteriota bacterium
CGCATTGCGAGACGGCGCAGTGGGGGACGCATGCGAAGCAATGCGACGATCAGCGTGAGGAACGTGTACGCGCCGAAGTCGAGGCTGGTCGCACCACACACCACCGTTCCGAACGCGGCGCAGGCAAACCAGCGCGGACGCCTCCACCGCACCGCCGCGGCGATCACCGCGAGTGTGGCGACCGGAGCCAGCATGCGGATGGTCGGTGAGTACACGCCGCTCATGATGCTCAGTAGCACGGCCAGAAACGCTGCGTGAGGGGAGCCGGTGACCGCCCACGCGAGCGCATAGAGCGCCACGGCGGTCAGTGTGCCGATCACTTCGCGCGTCTTCAGCGCCCGGCCGGCGTTCACCTCTCCCGTCGCAAACACGAGCGCGTCGAAGCCGCCATCCTCGATCAGACCATGCGCGGGAAGAACGTCACGATACGGCAGCTCGCCTCGCAGGTACTCCGATGCCGGCAGCAGCGGGTGTCCATACTCGAAGAAGTTCACCCGCGGCTTCCCCTCCGCCGTGGTGGTGTTCATCGCGTTCCAGTAGGCGAAGAGCGCGAGCGGATAGATGACCAGCGCCAGCAGGTGCATCGCCCGGCGGCGGTTGTGGAGAAACAGGCGAACGAGGAACGGGGACACCACGACCAGCGTCAGTCCGTGCCACCCGAAGTAGCGCTGGTCGCGCGCGAAAAAACCCGTTTGCAGGATGAGCGCGAGTGGCGCGACCAGAAACGCGAGGCCCGCCGGCAGCGGCGATGGCAGGTACGTCACCGCGATGCGAAGGACGAAGATCAGGATCGCCGCATAGACCGCGCAGTCGTGCGAGGAATGACGGGTGATGTCGATCAGAGCCAGAAGCGTGGCCAGAAACGCAGGGACGAGAGCAATGTCGTGGCGCGTGAAGTGGAGCTCCCGGCGACGGAAGGCGGTGGCGAGCGCGACGACGATTGCGCACGGGACGATGGCTCGCCCAACGGTCATGTGGAGCGTGATGAACCAGAGCGTGATCACCGGCGCGAGCAGCACCATGTTGGTGGCCCAGGGAGCGCCGCCGGCGAGCAGGCGCGTGATGGGTCGCAGGGCGAGCGGCACCACGATCGGCAGAAGGATCAGGCTGGCCATCCACAGAAAAGGGCCTTGCGCATCGAAGCCCAGAGTTTTCGCCAGACCCATCATCTGATCGGGCGGCGCCGGCTTGCGCCAGATGACGATCATTGCCGCTGCAATGCAGAAGCCCCAGAGCGCGAAGGCGGCGGAGACCAGCAGCTCGCGGCGCTCGCGGGTCAACGCCGCTCCAGCAGCCAACGCACCACCAGCTCTTCCGCCCAGTATTCGCACCGCCACGGCGCCGTGCCGCCGATGAAGCCGACATGACCGCCGAAAGGCGTGGTCCGAAAATCGATGGAGGGCGATGCGTTCTGCCGTACCAGAGGGAGAACGTCCGGCGGGAGGAAAGGATCGTCTTCCGCGCTGAGGGCGAGGGTGGGCGTGGTGATCCTGCTGATGTAGCCGATCGAGCTCGCCCGTGCGTAGTAGTCATCTGCACTGGTGAAGCCGTGCAGAGGCGCGGTCGCGGCCTCGTCCAGCTCGCGGAACGTACGCGCGCGCTTCAGGCGCGGCAGGTCGATGAGCTCGGAGATGTCCGGTCGCGCCGCTTTCTTCTTCAGCGTCGCCACGAAGCGGGATACGTAGAAACGACCCGCGGCTGTCTTCTCGAGCAGCGCCGAGCCGGCACCGAGGTCGTAGGGAACCGAGAGCGTCGCTGCCGCCGAGAGCATGGTCTGGTCCGGATTCTCGCCGAGCCATTTCAGAAGCACGTTGCCGCCGAGGGAGGCGCCGAGGCCGAGGAGACGCTTGTAGGGCATCCGTGCGGAGAGCGTGCGGATCACAGAGTCGAAGTCGGCGGTGTCTCCCGAGTGATAGAGCCGCGGGCGACGGTTCGGGATCATGCGCAGGATGTTTTTCGGATCACGCGCGCAGGAGCGGAAGTTGATGGCCGTCGCGCCGTGACCTTCGCGGGCGATGACTCCCAGCAGGCCTTGCATGTAGACGGAGTAGGAGCTCCCTTCGAGGCCGTGCATGAGCACAAAGTGCTCGTCGCTGCTGTCGCGGCTCAGGACATGGTCGAGCAGCAGCTCGTCACCGTCGGGAAGCTCGAAGCTTTCACGCTGGAACTGCACCAGCCGGCGCGCACGCGCAATGCGGCCCCACACCGTTTGAAAATGCGGTCCGGGGAGGAACCATGCTGGCGCGAATTCGGTCATGATCGAAAGTGCATGCTGCTCGCAGCCCTCATTCTCGCTCAGGTTGCCGACTCCATCACCGTGACTGCGACCCGCACGGAGACTCGCGTTGCCGACACCCCTGCGAGCGTGGTGGTGCTTTCGAGAGAGACGCTCGCAGCTACGGCGGCGCCGACGCTCGACGACGCACTGCGGCAGGTGGCAGGATTCACCTTGTTCCGGAGGACCGGAAGCCGGGTCGCCAACCCCACGGCGCAAGGCGTCACGCTGCGTGGCGTCGGCGCGAGTGGTGCGTCGCGCGCGCTGGTGCTCGACGACGGTGTGCCTCTGAACGATCCGTTCGGCGGGTGGGTGTATTGGGCCCGGGTCCCGCGGGTGGCCGTCGAGCGCGCCGAGGTGCTGCGCGGCGGCGCGTCGGATCTGTACGGAAGCTCCGCGATGGGCGGTGTCATCCAGTTCGTTCGCCGAACGTCGCCCGGCCTGAGCGTCGATGTCTCCGCTGGAACTCAGCGGACTGGAACCGCGTCGCTGTTTGCGGCGGGGCAGCGCTTCAGCGTGGCGGCTGATCTGGCCACGACGGACGGGTATGTGCTGGTGCGGGGTTCAGAACGGGGCGCCGTCGACGAGAAGGCGAGCTCGCGTCACGCCGCAGTCGACGCGACCTTCCGCCGGGCGGGGGCGTTCGTTCGCGCGTCGCACTACGCGGAGCAACGCGCGAACGGGACTGCGCTGCAGGAGAACGACACCACGAACCGGCAACTCGCCGCCGGCTTCGATCGTGGGGCACTGACGCTGCGCGCGTACGCGAATGAGCAGGACTACTTTCAGACCTTCTCCGCCATCGCCGCGGATCGCAACAGCGAACGTCTGACCGTCGAGCAACGCGTGCCGTCGCGCGGTGGGGGCGCAAGCGCGCAGTGGACGCAGGCCATCGCGCGCCGTCATGTGCTCATCGCCGGTTCGGACGTCCGGTTCGCGAAAGGGACGAGTGACGAACAGCGTTTCACCGCCGCAGGAACATTCGCCGCTTCGGCTGGGGGCAGTCAACGTCATACGAGCGCGTACGTGGAGGATGTATTCGGGGCCACGCCGTCGATCAGCATCACGGCGGGGGCGCGCGCGGACTGGTGGCGCGACGAGCGGGAGCTCAGTCCGCGCCTGGCCATCCTCTGGCGTTCGCACGACGCGCTGTCGTGGTCCGCTTCCGCCTACTCGGCGTTCCGTGCGCCGACGCTGAACGAGCTCCATCGCGGGTTTCGGGTGGGCAACGTCAACACGCTGCCCAACGCGGAGCTGCGCTCGGAGAAGCTCACCGGCTACGAGCTCGGGGCGCGCCTGCGCTTCGCGCGACTGACTCTTTTCTCGATGCACGTCGAGGATACGATCGCCAACGTCACCATCGAGCAGACGCCCGCGCTCATCACGCGTCAACGGCGCAACCTGGGGGCATCGCGCTCGCGGGGCGCGGAGCTGGACGGGGAATGGAGGATCGGGACGGACTGGCGCGCGTCTGCCTCATGGCTGTTCGTCGATGCTCGCGCCGTCGACGGAAAGCGTCTGCCACAAGTCCCTCGGCAGCAAGCCTCGGCACAAGTGTCGTGGCGCAAGGCAGGCGTACAGATGCGCTGGTCGGCGAGGCAGTTCGATGACGACCTGAACGAGCTGGCCCTGCGCTCGTTCTTCGTCGCGGACGTGTTTGTGTCGCACCCGATCCGTCAAGGGCTCGAGGTGACGATGGCCGTCGAGAATGTCTTCGATGCAGAGGTCGAGGCGGGGGCGACGCCCGTCGTGACGCTGGGACAGCCGCGCGCGTTGCGCGTCGGACTGCGCTATGGTCGCTGACGCATGGCGTGGCGAATCGAGAAACAGGCAAACGGGCGGTTTGCGATCTTCTCTACCCGGCTGAAGGACTACGTTGTGATCGACGCCGCTGCCGAGGAGATCGAGCGGCTGTACGCGGAGAAGGGAGCGAAGGTGTACATCGCCAGCGCTCGTGCCCAGATCGCGAAGGAGATGCACGTGCCGGAGGCCGGTGAGCTGCTCATCGAGGAGAGCCGGCGGCGTGGGAGCACGCCCAGGGAACCGCCATTGCCGATCGGCGCTACCGGCTTCGTGCTCGAGTAGGGTAACCCCCGCAGGCTTTCTGCCGAAGGTCGAGTGGAGCCCCCTGGAGGCGGCGCCACGTGCGCCGCCTTGTGCGATCACAGTTTCAGGGGCTCATAGATCCTTCGGCAGAAGGCGCCTCAGGATAGGTTCTCGCCCTTTTTTGCGCCGAAAAACTGGAAGGGGAGCAAGGCGCGTGGGGAGATCTTCTCCAGCACGCGCTCTGCTTTGGCACCCGCTCGGGTGTTCGCGAGTATCGGAGGGAACCAGCCGAAGCGGTGTACGCGGAGGTCGATCAGGCCGGCGTGGCGCATGGCGCGGAAGACGCGGCCTTTGCGCATGTCGATGATGCCGCGGTCTCCTTTCCAGGTCATGCCGGGCGTGATCGCCACCTGGACGTAGTAGAGCGGGTTGAGGGCGTTCGGCTCGAGGAACACGATCCGGCCGCCGGGCTTCACCAGGCGGGCCATCGATGCGAAACAGAGCTCGAGGTCGTGCAGGTGATGGAGCGTGAAGAATCCGATGGCCGCGTCGAAGCGGCCCTCCAGGTGCGCCGGCGGATGCCAGATGTCTGCCTCGTGCAGCGTCACCTGGCGGTCCCCGGCCGCCTCGCGCAGCTTCGCGAGCAGGAACGGTGAGAGGTCGAGGCCCTCGACGTTCACGCCGGCGTTGAGCAGCGGAATCGTGTAGCGACCCATGCCGCAGCCGACTTCGAGGATGCGATCCTCCGGCGTGATCCGCGCGAACTCGAGCATCTCCGCGACGTGCCGGCGGATGTACGGGCTCTCGTTCGGCATCATGTTCGGCTTGAGCGCACCGAAATAGCGGAGCTGAACGGCGTTGTGGCGGTCGATTTCTTCCTGCTTCATCAGTAGCCTCTCTCGCGATCCACGACATGCAGGAGCGCCTGGCCGGCCGCAAAGCGGCGGACGTTCTCCTCGAACAGCGACTCCCACCGGAACGGCGGGTCCTCAATGCCTCGGGCGACGTGCGGCGTGATCAGGACGTCCGGCCTGCTCCAGAGCGGATGACCCTCGGGCAGGGGCTCCTCTTCGAAAACGTCCAGCGCCGCGCCGGCGAGATGCTTCGCGGCCAGGAGCGCGTCGGTGTCGAGCGTCTCACCCCGGCCGACATTCACGACGAACGCGCCGGGCCGCAGCGCCCGCAGCTCATCCGCGCCGACCAGGTGCCGCGTGCGCGGTGTCAATGGCAAAGCGAGGAAGAGCAGGTCGACGTCGAAGGAGTAGCGGCCATCGCTGCGCCCTGAATGCACGCGCGTCCCGAACGGCTCGAGCAATGCCGCAATGCGCTGTCCGACGCCGCCCCAGCCGAGGATCAGCGCGTCCATATTTCCGAGGTCGCGGAGGCGCGTACGGCCCCACTCCGCGCGATGTTGCGCGTCGCGGAAGGCAGGCAGCCCGCGCACGAGCGCCAGAGCGAGCGCCACCGCGTGCTGCGCCACCTCGCCGTCGTAGACGCCGCGCGCACAGGTGAGCACGAAATCGCGATGCCCCGCGCGCTCGAGGATGAGCTCGACCCCCATCGAATTCGACTGCATCCATTGCAGGCGTGTGGCGGCATCGACGCTCTGGTAAAACCAGCGATTGCCAAGCACGGCATCAGCGTCGGCGATCAGCGCGCGCGCCTCGTCCACATCGCGCGCGACGACGAAGTCCGCGCCAGGAGCCGCGCGTTGCAGCCGCGCCAGATGTTCCGCGGCGGGCTCGTACATCACGAGGATTCTCATCGGTGAGCAAGCACCCAGGCCAGCGTACGGCAGGCCAGACGCACGCGCGCGAACGTGCTGTACGCGCTGCCATCCCGTTTCGCGCGCGCGACGGGGACGGCGATCGTCTTCACGCGCTGCAGTCCGAGGGCCGCGACGATGGAGGGAAGGGGAGCGTTCTCCACGACGCGCAGGGCCACGTCGCGATCGAGAGCAACGAACAGCCCCGCTCCCTGCGGCAGGGATGCGAGCCGCGCCAGGATGCGCTTGTACAAGCGCGACGTGATCATGCGTCCGCGTCCTGCGTAGTCGCCGCCGCGCGACGCAAACGCGATGGCCGCTCCGTTCTCCGCCTTGCGGCGCAACAACTCCGGGATCGCCTCGGGCGGATCCTGGAGGTCGGCGTCGAGGACGACCAGGGTGTTGCCGCGTGCGTGCGCGAATCCCGTCAGGACGGCCGTGTTCTGGCCGCGATTGCTCTCGTGCGTGACGACGAGCGCGTGCAGTTCCGTCAGAATTTGAGCAGAATCATCGGGCGAGGCGTCGTTGACGAAGACGATCTCGAACGGCACGGTCATCGCGTCCGTGATTCGGGCCACGAGCTCGCGCAACGTCGAGGCGTTGCCGTAGACCGGCACGATCATCGACACCTCCGGTATCACACCGTCACCTCGACGAGGGAGACCAGCGCGTCGTGATTCGCGAGGAGGTCTTCGCGGGACCGTTCCCTCGCGGCAACGATCTCCTCCCGCAGCGCGCGTAAGACCTCGGCCATGCCTAAGTGTTGGACGTCGCGGCGGAACGAGCGGCGCAGGAAGCTGAAGGAACACTTCAGACGGGCCATCTCGCCGATCAGCAGACGACTCGGGATCGGTGCACCGCGGTCCGGATGCGTCAGTCCGGCGAACCCGAACGGCCGCGCGCAGGCGCCGCGCACCGCGTCGACCGTCCCGTCAGCAAGGGGCGTGAAGATGTTCGCGACGCCTCGGTCGATCGACAGATCGTTCAGCCCGACGTATACGCGTGTCAGCGGTAGGGCGCAGAGGTCCGCCGCGATGCGGACGGCCTCCGTCGTCTCGATGAGAATGCCGAGGCCGCAGCGCCCGTCGATCCTCTCCAGCACGCGGGTCACGTCATCGACGTGGCGAACCATTGGAAGAAGGATCTCCGTCGCCCCGCCGCCAATCGCCTCCTCGACCTCGCGCTCGGTAGCGTCACCCTCGGCATGAATCCGCACCAGGATCGGCGCGTCGATGGAGCGTCGCAGCCCGGTGAGGTCCGCGACCGTGTCGTGATTGACTTCGGTGTCGGCGCCGGACTGGCGACTCTGTTTGCCGAGGTACTCCCAGTCGACGACCAAGCCGTCGGTGCCGGCGGCGAGGGCCTCGCGCGCGTAGTCCGCGTCGGTGGTGAAGAGGTAGAGGTCCACTCAACGTACCTTCACGGCGACGAGCGCGAGCGACGAGCCCACCCTCGGACGAAGAAAGCGGGGAAGCCGCAGTTCGAACCGATTCACGGCCAGCAGGAGACGGTTCAGCCAGCGCGGCGGTGCATCCTCGAAGTCGCGCGCGGCGATGCTCTCCCGCCGCAGGCGCGTCAGCAGAACCAGCGGAAGGAGCACGAACTGGAATCCTCGCAGATCGAGGAAGCGGAAGCCGTGGCGCGACAACAGGTCGTGCAGCATGGCCCTGCTGTAGCGGCGGCGATGTCCGGCTGCCTCGTCGCGAACGCTCCAGAGCGCGCGCAGCGCGGGAACGGTGGCGATCAGCCGCCCGCCGTCGCGTAACACTCGCGCCACTTCGGCCAGCATGGCGTCGTCGTCGACGTGCTCCAGAACGTCCAGCGCGAGGACGACATCGACGCTCGCAGACCGTAGCGGAAGCGCCGTCGCATCGCCCTGGAGCATTCCTGGTGTCAGCTCCTCGATGTGGATGTCCACGCCGAGCTTTCGGACACCATCGCCAGCAAGGGCGAGGTTCGCGCCGGTTCCGCAGCCCACGTCGAGCAACGTGTCGCCCGCGCGGACCTCGCGACTGAGCAGCGACTGAACGAGCTCGCGCCGCGAGACGAACCAGAAATGCCACGACTGCATGCGACGGAGCGTTTCCAGTCGGGAAAGAGGAAAGAGGGTGGACACCGCGAGTCGATGATACAACGCGACTCGTGCCTGGACGCTGGCGGGAGACTATGCTCTGGACCTTCGTCGCGGCCATGCTGGTGGCGTGGCTGGCGCGGAAGGGGTTGACCACCTACTTCTTCGCCGAGGCCTTCGTCTACCTCGGCTCGTACCACGATGCGGGAGACAGTTTTGTCGGCGCGCTGCTGAGACCGCACGCGTCCATCTTCTTCCGGCCGTCGATCTGGGCGATGAACCTCGCGTGGAACCTCATCGCTCCGGCCGACGCGCTGCTTTATCACCTGCGCAACCTGGCGCTGATCGTGGTCAACGCGACGCTGCTGTACCGGCTGCTCCTGCGTCTGGTCCCGGACCGCTTCGGACGCGGCGTGGCGATGGCTTTCTTCGCGGTCTCGAAGGTTCATCTCACGACCATCGGATACGTGGCGACGTTCAGCACCATCCTGGTGATGTTCGCGACGCTGTCGATGCTGGTCTTCCTCTGCCGCTGGCTGGAGCGGCGCCGCCGTGTCGACTTCGCCGGCACGATCGTCTTCGCGGCGTTTCTCGTCTTTTCGAAGGACTACGGCGCGGTGGCAATCCTGCTCCTGCCGTTCCTCGCGTGGGCGCGAGGTGCGGTCGTGTGGCGCGTGATCCGGCCGTTCGTGATTCCCCTCGTCGTCCTAATCGTGGCCTACGGCGGCATCCGCGCGTGGGTGGCGCCAGCCCGGGCGCAGGGTGTGTACGCGCCGCGCATCGACGTGCGAGTGTTCGCGAAGAAGTCCGTCCAGGCCGCGACGACACTCGCGAACCTTTCGCTGTTCGAGACCGAGGCACGCACTGGGGCGCGTGGGTTGACGCGCCTCCTGTGGCCGGACGGTCAACCTGCGGGCCGAGTGGCCGAGGCGATCGTGCTGGCGGCGTTCTTCGCCTTCTTCCTCGCGTTGCTATGGCGCTCCCGTCCGGCGCTCGCACTGATCGTGTTCTGCATTGCGTGGGGTGTGATCCTGTTCGCACCGACGCTGCTGGGGCGGAACGAGCAGCTCTACTACCACAACGATCTCGTGGTGGCCGCCGCGGTCCTCCTCGGCGCGGCGGCAGGCGCGGCAACGCGCGCATGGCGGCCGGTCATCGTGGCGGTGCTGATCGCGCTCGCTCTGAACGCCGAGGTGAGCCAGCGCTCGATGCGCTACACCTGGTATGAGCTCTCGGAGACGCTGTGGCCACTCGAGCAGATTCGCAGCGCTTCCGTCGACCGGATCGTCTTCATCACGGACGACCCGCCGCCGTGGGAGTTCGCGTTGCGCGGGGACGGGCAGACGCCGTTCGTGCAGACGCTGTTCGACAAGCCGGAGCTCGAGGTGAATGTGGTCGACCGGCGCGCGTTCAGGAGAGAACCGGGGATCCTCGTGATCGACGTGGACGTGTGGCATGCGGCGGCAAAGCGTCGCGTGAGTGGGACGAGGTGAAACGATTACACCCGCCTGCGCGTGCGGGACGGTTTCTTCTCCAGCTCTTCCCACGCCTCCACGCCGGCGACGACGCAGCGGGGGACCTTCTCGTTCAGGGTGTCTTCGATCTTCTTCACCATGGCCAGATCCTGCCAGGTGCAGATCGTGGAGACGATGCCGAGCGCTTCGCCGCGCGCGGTACGGCCCGCGCGGTGGATGTAGTCCTCCACATTCTCCGGGATGTCGAAGTTGATGACATGCTCGATGCCCGGAACGTCGATGCCGCGACCGGCGATGTCGGTCGCGACGAGGATGCGGTGCTGACCCTCGCGGAAGCTTTCCAGTGCGCTGACGCGCTTGCCCTGTGACTGATCTGCATGGATGCGCGCCACAGGATGTCCCTTGCGCTCCAGCACGGAGTAGAGCCACTCCGCGTCGATCTTGCGGCGCGTGAACACGAGCGTCGAGCCGAGCTCCTGGCCGAGCAGCGCCACCAGTGCGGCTCGTTTGTCTTCCAGCTTCACGACATAGAGACGGTGCGTGATGCCTTCCGCCGCTCCGATGGGCATGATGTCGACGCGCTCGGGATTGCTCATGAAGTCGCGGGCGATCATCTCGATCGAGTCCGGCATGGTGGCCGAGAACATCATCGTGTGGCGTTCGCGCGGAAGGCGCCGCAGGAGCTCGCGGATCTGCGGCAGGAAGCCGAGGTCGAGCATGTGGTCGGCTTCGTCGAGGACGAGCGTCTCGATCTTGTCGAGCGACACGCTGCGCCGCTTCACGTGATCGAGCAGGCGGCCGGGAGTGGCCACGATGATGTCCGGCTCGTCCTTCAGCGCGTCGAACTGCGGTTTCATCTTCACGCCGCCGATCACGCAGGCCGTCTTCAGCTCGTGATGTTTGCCGAAGATGTCCAGGAAGGCTTTGGTCTGCAGCGCAATCTCGCGCGTCGGGGAAAGAATCAGTCCGCGAACGCCGCGGCCGTGCACGAGACGTTCGGCCATCGGCAGCGCGAACGCGGCGGTCTTTCCGGAGCCCGTCTGGGCGAGACCGATGACGTCCCGTCCCGTGAGGGCGATGGGGATGACCGCCGCCTGGATGGGTGTGGGGTGGAGGAAGCCGATTTTCTCGATCGTGGCCAGAATTTCCGGGCTGAGGCCGAGGGCGGTGAACGGTGCATCGGTCGTAGCGACCGGATGCTGGGGAATGGCTACTGTCCGCATCTATCGAAAAGCCTTCACGTAAACGCTGACGTTGACGATCAGCACGATGGCGCCGATCGCAATTTCCATCTCGCGAGTCAGCCCCGCGGGATAGATGATGGGCATGATGTAGTGCCCGACGAATCCGCCGTCATAGCCGGCACGACCCGCCTCACGGAGGAAGTGGTTCTCCCACTTCGTCAGTGGACACCACCACCCGAAGAACTCGATGAGTATTCCCCAGACCGCTGCGGGCAGATGCACCCACGCCAGCCACGGCCACCTCAGCACGAGCAGCCCGCCGAGGAGAACGAACAGTATGAACGCTAAATGGATGAATGCAATGGCAGTTGCTGTGGTGAGGTGGGCCATGCGTCTCATTTCGTTGGCAGTTGGCGGTTCGAAGGTTATCGGTTCTCGGTTGTCAGTTGTCTGTGCAACTCGCCCCGGCCGTCCGGCACTTGCGGATGAGCGATTGTCGAAAGCTGGCTCAAGTGTCGCCCAGGCGATGCTGCGCAGACAACTGACAACTGACAACCGACAACCCCGTTACTTGCAACCGAACCGACGACGCGCCCACAGCGCCTCCGTATAATGCGCTCGTGAAAGGGCCCCTCCCCCTCGTTTTCCTGCTCCTGGCCTCGGCCTGCGCATGCATCCGACCGGTCCCGCCACCTGCCTCCGTCACTCCTACGCATGTAGTTGTGGTCGGCACGACGGACCTGCATGGGTGGTTCGCGGGACATGTGGACACACCATCGGGAGGAGGAGAGGGCGTGCTCTGGGGCGGGCTCCCGGCCTTCTCGACCTATGTGGAGACGTTGCGGGCCCGGCACCCCGGCGCTGTGATCGTCGTCGATGGCGGCGATATGTGGCAGGGAACGCTGGAGTCGAACATGTTCGAGGGGGAGGCGGTGATCCTCGGCTACAACGTCATCGGTTACGCGGGGGCTGCCGTCGGCAATCATGAGTTCGACTACGGTCCGGCCGGAGCTGAGCCAGTCGCGCGGGGGGCAGGGGAGGACGAGCTCGGTGCCGTGAAACGCAACGCGGCTCTGGCGGCGTTCCCGTTCCTCTCCGCCAATATGGTGGAAAAGTCGAACGGGATGACGCCGGCGTGGGCGAAGCGCTACACGATCGTTCGCGCGGGGAACGCGCGAGTCGCCGTCATCGGCCTCTCCACGCCGGACACGCCGAACGTGACCATGGCGGCGAACGTCGTCGATCTGCGGTTTACAGATCCCGTCGAGGCGACGATCCGCGCTGCGCGGGATGCGCGCGCCGAAGGGGCGGACGCTGTGGTCGTGACGGCGCACATGGGCGGCCGCTGCAAGGACGTGCACGATCCGAACGACGTGGGAAGCTGCGAGCCGAATCAGGAGGCGATGGCGCTGCTGATGAAGTTGCCGGCCGGCACCATCGACGGCTACTTCGCGGGGCATACGCACGCCCAGATGCGTCACTACGTGAATGGGGTTGCGGCGCTTCAGGCGGCGCCTTACAGCCGCGAGTTTGCCACGCTCGACCTCTGGATCGATCCTGCGGCGAAGCGCGTGACGAGGACGGAGATGCGGCCTCACACGATGATCTGTGCCTTCGTCTACGAGGGCACGGAGCAGTGCGACCCTCGCACGGCGCCGGCAGGAGCGAAGCTGGTGCCGCGAGTCTTCGACGGGACGACCATCGTGCCCGACGCGCGCGTCGGGCGCGTCATCGAGCCCTACCTCCGCCGCGTGGCTGCGAAGCGCGACGAGAAGGTGGGCATCCGGCCATCCGCTCCCTTCACCCGAAGCAGTACCAAAGAATCTGCCCTGGGCAACCTGATCGCCGACGCGCTCCGCGATTACGCGCACGCCGACTTCGGAATGGTGAACTCCGGCGGAATCCGCATGGATTTGCCGGCGCAGGAGCTCACGTATGCGGATGTCTTT
>JANMSA010000512.1:0-2662 GCA_031388865.1 Acidobacteriota bacterium
ACGCCGGTCGGACTGACCGCAGGACCCGACGAGAAGAGCGACGGGTTGGTGTTGCCGGTGATCGTGAACGACACGTTCTGACCCGATTCGTCTGCCGGCCCCGGGCTGATCGAGGTGGCCCACGGACTCACGGTCTGCGGACCGGAGTCCTCGGCCACGACCTGATTCGGTCCCACGTTGAAAGTGGGCGGGTTGTTCACGTTCGTGACGTTGATGATGAACGTCACGGGGGTGGTCGATGCGCCCTCGCTGTCGGTGAGGAACACCGTGACGATGGCCGAGCCACTCTGGTTCGGCGCCGGAGTGAAGGTGAGGGTGCCGTTCGGAGCGATGGCCGGCTGCGTAGTGAACAGTCCGTTGTTGTTGTTGGTGACGGTGAAGGCGACTGTCTGCGTCTCCCCTGCTCCGGGGCTGATGTTGGTCGCCCACGGCTCGCTGTACAAGCCGCTGGTCTCCGCGACGGTAACGTTGCCGCCCGCGGTGAACGATGGCGGCTCGTTCCCCTCGCCGTCCCGCACCTTGATCTTCACGCGTGCGACGTTGGACTCGCGCGAGCCCGCGCGCACCTTGTATTCAAAGGTGTCGGTGGCCTTGGACTGCGGGTTGTTCGGCGAGTAGGTGAACCCACCTTCTTCTTCGTTGAGCGCCACCGAGCCGCGCTTCGGCTCGGAGACGATCTCTGCATCCATGTCCTGGCCCAGCGGGTCGCCGTCGTTGGCCAGCACACCCGGGCCGGGCACGGAGAGGCTCTGCCCCTCCTGCCGCGTGAACACATCGTCGTCCGCAAACGGTGCATCGCTGCTGAGGCGCGCTACGACCGCGAAGTAGAGGAACTTCTCGGAGGGCACGCCGGAGAGATCTTCAAAGGCAAATACCCGCAGCAGTCGCAGGTCGCCCGTTCCCCCGCTGGCCATGCCGTAGATCGAGGAGTCCAGCCCGGTCCAATCGGCGAGATTTCCGTCGAGCACGATCCTCCGGTCGCCCCCCGGCGAACGGGCGGCGCGGCGGCGAACCGTCGACTCAGGCAGAACCACGTCGGAACCGTCATCGTTGAGCAGCGCGGTATGAGTCGCGGTGGGGCGCGTGGCCTCGAAGCCGAGGCGCATGTCGCGGGTAATCCCGCCCGGACCGAACGCACTGCGTCGCATACGCGTCTCGAAGGTCAGCTCGCGGCTGCCGCTCTGCAGCGCGGCGTCCCAGCCGGTGGTGTCGTCGTCGAGGATGGATCCGAGGGCGCTCCCGGTGCAGAGCTGGCGGAACGTGCGAGTCACTCTTGCTGCGTTGCCTGAGTCCGTGACCTGGGTCACCAGGACCTGCTCGACGCCGTTCATCCCTCCTACCGTGCACCCCGTTGCCGGGTTGCGATCGATGTCGAAGAACACCCGGAACTCTGTCGTTGCCGCCGTGGCGAACGAAGTTGCGAGCAGGAGCACAAACAGAGACACGGCACGAACGAACTGAATGGGACGCATCACGGACCTTCCTTCACGAAAACAACACCTGACTGAGCCCGAGCAGGGCGGGGCGAACTGGAACGACGGACTGGGAGAGGGTACCAGAATTCGGAAACTGGAAGAAAGCAACGCACTGAATCAAAAGACTACAGGACAGAGGATCCCCGAAAGTACAGTTGAACCAGTCGGTTGTGAGGTTCGTCACAAACCGTAGTCACAGTCGGGAGGCCAGCGCCTGGTGGCTGCTGGTTGCCGGCTCTTCCAGGTGATTGCTGGCATACGTTACCGGCCGCTCTCCCGGCAACGTGAGTCTGCGAGCTCCTTGAAAGGAGCCCGGACTCACACCGACAACGACACGAACCCGGCCACGCCGGCGTAGGCCAGAATCGCCTTGTCGCGCGTGACCAGCCGCTGCCCCTCGGCGATCGACTGCACGATGAGCAGGCGATCAAATGGATCGCGGTGATGGTCGGGCAGCATCTTCAGTCGCAGCGTATGTTCGAACTGGACGGGAACCTCCGTGAAGCCATCCGCCCGCACGGCGTTCCGCAGGTCTTCGAGATCCAGGTCGATTCGTCCGAGGCGCACCTTGATGGCGATCTCCCAGAACGTGACGGCACTGACCGAGACATCGTTCTCCTCCGCGACGATCCGGTCGCGAAGAGACTTCGATAGCCTGCGGTTTCCAGTCACCCACCAGATCAGGATATGGGTGTCGAGAAGCAGCCTCACTCGTGGCCGCTTCCGAAGAGATCGTCCGGGAGAGGGGCGTCGAAATCGCGGGCTACGCGAACGGCCCCACGCATGCGACCCGGCTTTCGAACCGCCGGTTTCGGACGGAACGCCACCAGCCGCGCCACCGGCCGGCCGGCGCGGGCGATGATCACTTCTTCGCCTCGCGATGCCCGATCGACGAGCTGCGACAACCGGGTCTTTGCGTCGTAGATATTCACGATCTCGCTCATGGCTAACCTAGTCTGATCTGACCAACAAGACCTTGTCAACCAGCGGGTCAGGTGAGTGAGGCGAGTTTCGAGCAAGGTGATTCGAGGAAACTCTGTGAACGCAAAAAAACCGGCGGCCCTGGCAGGCCGCCGGTCTACCCCACCCTGCGCGCGCCGGGGGAGCGCACGCCACACCCTCAATCAGTCTTCGACGTTGATCTTCTTCGCCTGGACGGTCGTTGCGTTCACACGCCGCCCTTCAAC